>JACRMZ010000068.1 GCA_016219455.1 Candidatus Aenigmatarchaeota archaeon | reverse complement strand
CAGTCCCGATGGGCGTGTGGGTTGTCCGCGAAACGGCAAGAAATGCCATGAAGACTCTTGTTGGAAAGTTTTCAACGCGCCAAGAAGCCCTTATGGAAGTCTCCTCCCGCCTACGAATGCCGTTGAGGGATTACACTAAGCAAAGCAAAATACTGAGCCAAAGGAAACTTGCTGAGTTTTAAGTGTTGCCGGAGACTTTCAGTGTGGATGTTTTGTCTATTTGGTATCCGTATGAGAGGAAAACAGTTATCGGGACATCAATCCTCGGGACCTTCCTTGTTATTTTGAGTTCGCAGTTGTATGTCATTGATTTCCCGTTTCTGAGGCTTTCAGTCTGCTCTGACCCCAACGCAGCGCAGTCGGCTGCCGTGACTCCCTGAGCCACAATGTTGATCCTGAATTTGTTCATGCTTTCCTGGGAAACGCTGGCAGACGCTTCGTTGCCCTCGCTAAAGCCAGCAAGGACCGATGGTTCGAACACGGAACCCCCTCCGTTGTTTTCAACGTTTATGACGACTCTGAATGTATCAGTGTCATTTCTCATGACTTCCGGCGCACGTGCGCTTATGTGGATGTTCAGCGGGCCCTTTGATATGAATGTGGTGCCGATGTTAGGCATCGCTTCGTTGCTTGCCCTCATCCTCTTGAATTCGTCTTCGGTGATTATTGGCACGGTTGCCGAAGCCTTGCTTCCGTATGAATAGAATACCCTCAGAAGGGCGTTGTAGTTCTGGGAAATCCCCTGCGGGACGCTTGGTGCCCTCAGTTTCCATCTTCCTGTCTGGCTGTCTCCCGGGAGTTTCGCATCCTCAAGCGGGCCCTCTAGCGAGGCAGCAACCTTTGTGGGGTTCTTTGTCGCCGAGTCAATGCTCCACTCAGCGCTGTTCAGCCCGAAAAGAAGCGCCCAGACGTTTGTTGCAACTGTCCCGCCGTTGTTTTGGACTTCATAACCTATCTCGACCTTGTCCCCGGTAACATAGTCAGGAAGATCACTCCCAAAGGTGTTTATCGACACGCCATTTCCCACAATAGTTGTTTGGTTGCTGCTGACGCAGCCAACCATGAAAACTACCAAAAAGGCTAAGAATTTTTTCATTTGGGTACCACTTGGATATTTACTTCATTCGTTTGGGAATATTTATAGGTAGCAGAGCCTTCAAACGGCCGAATCTCCTTGATTACGATGTCTTTGTTGACGGAGAACTTGCACGTCATCCTTTTGGTTTTTCTTTCAAGGAAATCGAGCTTGCCTTTGAGCGTCAGCGCGCCATTTGATCCTTGCAAATCGTCGCATTCCACAAGAGTGAGATAATCCGGGTATTTGATCTTCAGTTCCTTGAGTTCAGGCTCCCCGACGCCCGTGTCAATCAATTGGACGTAGAAAAGGAATTCTGTCCCTGAGATAAGAGGCTGCTCCTTGTTTACAGATATCTGGATGTCTATTGGCGTTTTTGTCTTCACCTGCTTTAGCTGTATCTCCTTTTCCAATGTCTTGGATTTAAGAAGGCGGGAGTATTCGTCTTCGCTTATGGCAGATATGTCGTAGAATATGAATGCAGTCGAGTCGTAGGAAAGCGTGTATCTCACTTTGCAATCCCTCCTTATGTCCACAGGGCTCGTTGAGGCTTTCCATTCCCAACTCTCAAAGCGCGCCGGCTCTATCTTGTCTTTGGAAAAAGATGACGTGTCAAATTTCAGGGTGCACGGATCCGTCACCTCGACCTTGACGTTTTCAAGCGTCGTGTTCCCGTTGTTTGATGCTGTAAGCACAATGGAGGTCCGCTTGCCGCCTTCCACCACCGAAGGAAACGCCTCGACATTGATGTTAAGCAGCTCAACCTTGTTGTAAATTGGCTCGCCGACAACAAGCGCTTTGAGGGATTCAATCGAAACGCATCCTATGACAAATATGGCAAGAAGGGCAAGAAGTCTCATTTCTTTATTCCCTCGAAGGCAGGCTTGACATCAACCCTGGCGCTGTCGTGAAGTTCGTAGTCGTATTCGGGTATTTCCACCCTCAGGAAAAGGCTCTTTGTGTCCTGCGTATCGGGGGCCTTGAAGCTGCATTTTATGGGCGGGCTCACTTTTTTGATGAGTGGTATTATTTCCTTGCTTCCAATCTTTGATGTCGGGTAATCGCAGTCTATTTTCGTGCCGTCCTCAAATGACACCTTCATTTTTCCCTTCTCTATCCCATTGAGAAGGCCCTTGCCAAGGTCTTGGACTATAATCGTCACTGGGACGTTGGATCCCGCAATGAAAGGCTGCGCTGTCCTGTCATAGCCGATGCTTATCTTGACAGGCCCCGCCCCTTTCTGTATTTTTGGTATGACACTCAGCGTTTCGCCTGCGCGCTGTGATTTCTCGTATTTCTCCTTCGAAACGACAGTCGCGTCTATCACAGACAGTGCATCGTATTTGTAGGATATCTTGAACCGTATGTTGCACGTGGCCTCAAGGCCGCCAAGCTCCGAGTTTGTCGGTGTCGTGAATTTCCAGCTTACGATTTCAGTAGATCCCGGGAACAGCTTGCCAAGTGACTTTTTCACCTCTCCGGCTTTGCATCTTCCCGAATCATATATTTCGGCAGTTGCGCCATCAATCTCCTTTGAGCCCGGGGCCGTCAGAATGCTGTTAACCTGGTAAGTCAGCGTGAACTCGTTGCCTGAGGTCACAGGAGACTTTGGTATCACTAACATATCCTTTATGAGCAGAACGTCCTCTGGTTTGGATTCCTCCTGCGCTGCCCCTCCGATAAGTGTGTTGAGGTTGCTGAACTGGACGCATCCCATCAGGAAGACTGCAAGGAGCACATAAGCATATCTCATAGTTATTATATGATAGTAACGGGAATATAAAGGTAAAACTATTCCTTTGGAGGTTCCACGGTAACATCCCTTCTCTCGTGGACCTCATAGGCGTATTTCAGCCTCGCTTCTATGAACGATGTTTTTACCTCAGAAACTGTTTTCTCCGAAGGCGTCTTGAATGTGCATTCAATTGGAGCGCTCTTCTTTGATATCATCTGTATATTTGCCTCGTTGACCAGCTTGTCCCCGCTTTTCTTGAACTTAACGCATGCGAAATTCAAGAGTTCTTTCCCAACAGCCACGGAGAGCGAGCCGTTAGGTATCGTTTGGTAAATGCCCTTCCCCTTGTCTATCACGCGAAGCGTTGCAGTCACGTTCTGGTTTGTCATGATAGGCTGCTTCAACGAGTACTCCACTTCGATTTCCATCGGGCCTGCCGCTTCGTTCTCTGTGACGCGTGGCTTGGGATTCTCGCCGGCTTTCTGCGCCTCTTTAAGAGCCTGCTCTGATATTATCGCGATTTCAGAGTTCTTCGCAGCCTCGTATTCGTAAACGACTTTGAAGCGTATCGGGCATTCGACTCGCAGGCCACCAGTAGCTTCCTTTGAAGGCGAAGAGAACTGCCAATCGACAATCTCAACGCTGCCAGTTATCAGGTCAGTTGGTTTTGCGTTTGCTGTGCGGCAATCCTTGCCCTTGGGCTCGCAGCGGCCCCAGTCATAGCATTTTATCTCGTCTATCTTTATCCTCTTGCCTGCCATGTCGTCCCTGAGGTTCTTGACGTAGAAGTTCATGGTAAAGTCGTTGCCTGCTATAATAGGCGGAGTGGGCGTTATCAGGATGTTATCTATCCCTAGTATGTCGTCGCTCTGTTTCTTTGTTTCCTGCTGTGCGCATCCGAGTATGAATATGGCAAGGAGAACGAGTAGCTTCCTCATACTTACATTATCAGCCCCACATATTAAAATAAAATCCAGCGCCTTTAAGACATGAAAGCCAATATTACAATATGGACCCATTCAATCTCCTTGCTTTTGCCATCAGCCTTTTTGTGATAAACCAGGCCGCCGACGCTGTGACTGATGCCATAGGCGCCATAGCCCAAAGGAAGGGTATTACGAGGGCTGCGCTAGGGATAGTGCTCGTCGCCACGTTTGCAGGCATCCCAGAGTTCCTAGTCTCCATGATAGCGTCGCTGCAGGGAAACCTTGAGATAAGCTGGGGGAATATTGTAGGTTCAAACATGGCCAACATTGGCATAATGGTCGGCGTCGCTTCGTTGTTTGGCACGATGCAGTTCCGGAGAAGGATTGCTGTTCGTGACGGCGTTTTCCTGCTCATCATAACCTATGCTTCAACTGCGCTCATGCTTGACGGCGTTGTGAGCAGGGCAGAAGGCCTTGTCCTGCTCCTCATGTTCATCCCATATGTAATCAACCTCTGGGATGAGGAAAAGGAGATTGCCCAGAAAGAGAAGCGGGAGATCATAAACGAGGTCATCTTGGAGCTCGAATACCTGGGTAGCTTCGGGCCAAAGATACGCACTAAACACCACTTCCTTGCGTTGTTTGCAGGACTGCTATTCCTTGTGCTTGGAGGATATGTCCTGGTGTCAAGTGCCATTTCAATTGCCACGGACCTTGGGATTTCTGAAGTTGTCATAGGCCTGACAATAGTTGCCTTAGGTACTTCTGTCCCTGACATCGCTGCGGCATACTCAGCGGCGAAGAAGGGCCTTGGGAACCTTACAATCGCCGAGATAATAGGCGCCAACATATTCAGCCTTCTCATAACTCTCGGTGGCGCGTCAGTAGCCGTCCCGATGAAGATAAACGTCAACACCGTATTCACAAACACGCTT
>JACRMZ010000050.1:3647-5292 GCA_016219455.1 Candidatus Aenigmatarchaeota archaeon | reverse complement strand
CCTCCCTCACGGCTTCCTGGACATAATCTATTATAATAGAGCCTTTTCTGAAACGGGAAACTGTTTCCGCAATCCTAGCCGGGTCAGCCGCTCTCCCCCCAACGCCGTGCCTGCAAATTATGAAGAAATCCGACGCAGACAGGTTCCGGACTATTTTTTCAATGTCTTTGTCATCAGATATGCTCAGGACGCAGATGACTCTGCCTTTCATCTTTTGGATTTCATCGGAGAGCGTTTTTGCAGCAAAAGGCTCTTTGGCGCAGTCAACAATGACCAAAGGGCCAGTTTGCATAACCTCAAGCCTGCCTGGCCATCGGACGTTTGCCAAACCGCGCTTTACTGAACCCTTGGGAATATAAAATCCCGCTGAACGGAGCGCTTCTATTGCAGAAAGGGCGCATGACAGATTTTGAAGTTGGTGCTTTCCGAGAAGGGGGAATGATGCATAGAAGCCCTTTTTATTGAATGTTATTTTTGCTTTGCCGCCTTTCCTGGAAACCCTTTTGGCGGAAATGAAACGTGAACCCTTCATTCTGCATTCATTACGGAAAATCCCCGTTACTCCCTTGTCGCTTTCTGATGTTATGAAAACCCCGTTGCTTTTGGCAATGCCGGCTTTGACTCTTGCTATTTCCTTTTTGGTCTTTCCAAGGATTTCTGTATGTTCCAAATGCACATTGGTCACAATTGAGATCAGGGGGTTTAGGACATTTGTCGAGTCCCATCTTCCGCCCATCCCGACTTCGACAACTGAGATATCCGTGTTTTGGAAACAGAGGAAAGCAATCGCCTTTATGGCTTCGAAGTAAGTTATTTTCAGGTGATTGCGGTAAGCGGCATTTCTCACAGTTGTTGCAAGCTCCGAGAATTTTTTCCTTTCTATGGCCTTTCCGTTTATGCGTATGCGTTCCCTGACATCGTAGAAGTGGGGTTTTGTCGAAAGCCCCGTTTTGTAACCTGACGCCCTCAATATTGATGCAAGTATAGCGCACGTTGACCCCTTGCCGCTTGACCCCCCCACAAGGACTGACGGGAACTTTTTTTCTGGATTTCCCAGAGTTTTCATGAGCTTTCCCATCCTATGGACAGACTTGCCAGGCGGTTTGCTTTTGATGAGGCCAAACACCCATTTCACGCTGCTATTGTAATCCATGGAATTCAGCAGGCGGGAAAGCTTTAAATCTCTCGTTGTCGATTTTCCCGCATGGATGTCAAGGAGACCCTGTCGCTTTTCAACTACCCCAAGGAGAAGCTCGAGACGATGGGAATGGTGCTTGATTTAGCCACAGACCTTTCTAGGGAGATAGGCAAGCATGCAAAGTCCTGGGATGAGGAAGAGGCCCAGTTCCGCGACGGCCGTGTTGTGCTGCCAAAGGGAATGCCTGAGATGCTAAGGAAGGTCTCTGAAGCAGGGTTGACGGGGATTTATGTCCCGGAAGAGTTTGGCGGTGCCGATTTGCCATTCACAGTTTCCGCCGGCGTTGTTGAGATTCTGTCAAAGGCGTGCCCGTCACTTGGCGTGGCGTTTGCAGTCCACGGGACAGCGATTGATTTCATCCGTGAGTTAGGGACGCAGAAGGCAAAGGAAAAATACCTCCCAAAACTGGCAAGCGGTGAATGGTGGGGGGCGATAACTTTTTCAGAG
>JACRMZ010000050.1:0-3601 GCA_016219455.1 Candidatus Aenigmatarchaeota archaeon | reverse complement strand
CTGACTCAGGCTCGGACTTGGGTTCGCTGAAATCATACTCTGAAAAGAAGGGAAACAAGTACCATCTCAACGGCAGCAAGATTTTCGTCACAAACGGCGGCATAGCGCATGTTTACACTACTCTGGTTTTGTCAGACAAGGAAAAGGGCAAGAAAGGCGGCATGGGATGTTTCATTGTCGAGAAATCATCGCCAGGTTTTAAAGTCGTCAGGATTGAAGAAAAGATGGGGCTAAAAGCTTCGCCGACAGCGCAGCTTGCCTACGACAACTGCGAGATACCCGAAGAGAACCTTATGGGGGAGAATGGGAAGGGCTTTGCTCACACACTTTCCATGCTCTGCGGAAGCAGGACGTGCATTGGCGCGCAGGCCACGGGGATAGCTCAGGCAGCGTACGAGAAGGCGCTGAAGTACTCGAAGGAACGAAAACATTTCCCCATGGCCGCGTCTGAAGCGAAGCTTTTCGGTTCAGAGGCGTCGGTGAGAATATGCGAGGAGGCTATACAGATACACGGCGGCTACGGCTACATCAAGGAGTACGATGTCGAGCGGCACTACAGGGATGCCCGGGTAACAACGATTTATGAAGGCACGTCAGAAGTCCATCGCCTGATAATCTCTAAAGCGGCAATTGATTCAGCTAAGTAGTTTATCATCCATCGGCAAGCTCTCAATGAATTTCTCCATTTCCGGAATCACTTTCTCATGGTATATCATTTTCCTTGCCTGCTGAAGAGGGTCAACGCCGATGTCCACGGCCAGCTTGAGTATGTGGCGAGCTTCTTTGAGCTTTTTTACCCCGTAGACTTTTGACACAAGCGCGTAGGATTCCATGAGCTTTACAACTGACCCCGTGGAGATATGCGATTCGTACTCCCGTATGTCCTCAAAACATTCCTTCCTGAAGGGCTCCGGGACAGCAAAGACCTTTTCAATAACGTTCCCGAAGGCTTCCTTGTATACAGCGTCTTTTCCGGCTATGAACTCCTTTACAGTTTGAAGGCAGCCTACGTACTCGTTCCACTCTATATTGGGTATTTTAGAAGCGCATTTCACGTCGTCTATGTCCGATTCAAATGTTTTGCGTTTCTCATCACGTCCGTATCTTGTCCAGTCTAAGACAAGCTTTTGTCGGCTTTCAGGTATCTTGGAAAGGGCGCTTAACATGCCGTTGACAAGACTGCCCTCATAGCGGCATCTGCTCTTTTCCACCGCCCGGAAATATTCTAAAAAGTGCGATCCAATGTCGTCTGCTATTGCAGATGAGTCGAGCATGTCTTTTGAAAGGGGAGCCTTTGTATTCTTTGTCCGTGTTGTTAGCAAGGTAGTTGTTTACTATAGACAGCGCCTCTTTTGCGTAATTATCATCCTTTATTCCAATGATATTGGCATATATTGTCTTGAGACTTTCTGTGTGGTATTCTTTCATTTCTAAGCTGGGCCAATGTTTTTTGAATTCACTATTCCATAATTCAATTGCGTTTATCAAATCCTCTTCGTAGCTCTGGAGGCCCCTTGACCCAATGAGTTGGAGTATACCTGTTTCCTCCACCCATCCCCGGTCATTAATTTTTCCCATAGAATCACTTACCGCACTCTATTATTTTGCCGATTAGCGAAAGATACTTCTCGCTCATTCCTGACTGGATGCAAAAGCCCATCCCCTCGTCGAGGACATCGATGACTGTTTCGCCGTCTTTTTTGAAGCGGTAAGAGCTGTGCCTCATTGAATTGACGTAGCCGCGCATGTCGACTGCCTTCCTGTCAGCGTCAAGTTCCAGTCCATGTTCCTCCGCCTCGGCTTTCAATGCCTTGTAGTTTTCGATGTGAAGGCGCGGTTGCGGCCCGTAGAGCCGTATCTCCATTGTGTCATTATCGACTTTCGTCAGGGCGATGCTTCCGCATGAGCCGTTTGAGAATTCTAGAGGAAACGAAGAATACGAAGGCATCCCGTTCCAAAGGATGTCGTGAAGATTTTCCTTCTTCATCGTTTCCGCAAGGACGCTGTTTGGGATTCCCATGGAAACCAGTTCAGCGTATCGCGCTTCTTTCTTATCGACTGTTTCACAGAAGCTTCTGTATTCCTTATGGATATTAAATTTCTCCATATCACTCACCAAACCGCCTTCCCAGATAGGTGCGAATCAAATTCTTTGTGTCTGAATTATCGTATTCCTTGGAAAGGTCTTTTTCCGCCTTTGCGTAAATTTCCTCCAGTTGCCATGAGACAGCCTCGGTAAGCTTTCCGCACTCCGTTTTTAGGGCGCCAAAGATTGGCGCGATTTCACATGTGCGGTATTTTTGTATCTCTGCGTCTTCTTCCATGAAGAAGTTCCTGCCAAACCAGCCCTTTTTCTTTTGCGCTGCCTTGCGTGCCTGAATTTTATTGTCATATTCTGTTATCTTCCCTTTGAGGTCCATATCGTCTATTATTTTTTCAAGTGATGAGAGGTCGCATTTCATGTCAACGATGCTTCCATCTTCAATCGCTTTGCGCACATGGCGCCGTGCCCGCCTCTTCCCCAACTCACGCGTTTTCCCTCCGGCGTACATACCTGCAACCATTCCCGCACCCACAAATCCCGTGGCTCCTGCTGCGGCAGCCAGTGAATACCCGACAGCGCCGCCACCAAATGTCCCCCAAAAGTCACCGCTGCGCCTAATAGAGCTCCCCATAGCGATTTCGACTCCTTCTTCCATTGGGACCGAGTAGCCGTTGGAGTTGGATGCGTACGTTACCGGCTTCGAGGGCCGGAAAAGCTCCTTGTAGCCGAACCTCGCGCCGTCATCCAAAAGCATCGGCACGAGCCCGGGAACATCCAAAATCATGTATTCGTCCATAAATCAATACCTCCTGATTATCTTTGCCGTGTTCTCGCCGAAACTCTCTTCCCACTCCTTTGCGAACGCTTCCATTTCTGGAAGAAGTTTTTTGCTGTAAATGTCTATTGATGCGTGTTTGTTGAAGAAATCGAATTCGGCAAGCTTCCTGCCGCGTTTGAGAAAGCCCCCATTTTCCCTTATGCGAAGTTTGAGCCCCGGAGCTATGTGGTTGAAGTGGCAAACAGGAATCACCTCGTTTTTCACTGAGTACCCGTTCGCTTTCAAATCGTAGATATGCTTCTCTTTGAGCTCTTTGGCGCGCTCTTTGCTGTAACCGCGTTCAACAACAACCATATGGACACCAATAACTACCTATTGGTAGTTAAAGTATAAATACCCTCAAAATGTTAACTTCCGTCGGAAAACCGCTTTTATAGTTCACATTTCAATTAGTTTTGGGGTGGTGGAGTGACGGATTTTGTTGGTACTGATAGCGATGGCAGCCTTGTTACTGCGATAAAAAAATACTCAAACGGGGAGAAGGAGATTTCCCTTGTGGGATGCTTGCACATAGGCGAAAAGGAATATTTCACGGATATGAAAAGCTACCTTGATTCGCTGGATGCCGTCCTCTGGGAGGGCGCAGGAAAGTCAGAACCAAAAACATTGGTTATAGGCAGTTATACATCCATAACCCAGTCCATGCTTGATTTTGACTATCTGACAGGTAGAAAAGAACCTAGCGTTATAGGCATTATAAAAGCCAATAAAAAGGGTGA
>JACRMZ010000070.1 GCA_016219455.1 Candidatus Aenigmatarchaeota archaeon | reverse complement strand
TCTTCACAATCTTCCCGTTTTTCCAGTAGAACTCCGCAAGGCTTTGCGCAAACGTCGTCTTGCCAGATCCTGGAGGCCCTGTAATCAACAGCCCTTCTGCTTTCGTTTTCAGGCGTTCCATTAGCTTCTCATCCAGCTTATAGTCGTCAAGTGAGAACTTCACAATCGGCCTTACGGCGGTAATCTCGAGGGCCGATGAGAATGGCGGCCTGGCTATCGCTATCCTGTAGTTTTGTATCTGGACTATCTCCCCGCCGTGCCTGCTAATCTCTATTTTGGCGTCTTTCCGGTGGCGCGTAAGATTGATTATCTCCTCTGCCAGAGTCTCCATTTCCTTGGTTTCCATGCGCTTTTCACCTATGGATACAAGAGTGATGTTTGCCGGAGTGCCGCGCTTTGCCATGGGAACTATGCCATCCTTGAGATGTATGGACATGGTGTCATCGGTGAAGTATTTTTCCAGCGGCATTTTTGCGGATTCCCTTGGTTTGAAGTAGACGACATCAATGCCTTCCGCCTTTGCCACCTCTGCCTGGACAAGGTCCTGCGTGTAAAGCGTCCCTTTCTTCTGCTTTGCAAGGTCCCTTATCAGCGCGTCAAGCCGCCCTTTCTTTGCCAGGCGGATCTCATCTGATGACGGGCGGACGCCTTCTATGGTGAGAGCGTTGCCGTTTCCAAATTCCCGCAGCAGTTTGACTTCCCGAAGGCCCGAAAATCCAATCTCCAGCCCGCGGTTGGCCTGCGACTCAAGCTCATCAAGAACAATTCTGCTCAATATTATCTCAACATTTTTCAGTTTTCCTGATTCCAGCATTTTCGAAATTTTCCCTTCAATTATAATTGAGGTGTCAGGTACGATTTTTGTCGCTGTTTCCATAGCTTTAAATAATGGCTGAAGTATTCTTAAATAGAACTTTATGAAATGCCCTGATTGCGGAAGCGACAAGTCCGACAAGGACCATCTCAACCTCCTCGTCGTTTGCTCTCGTTGCGGCCTCGTGCTTGACGATTAGTTTACGGAAAGTAAGCTGCCGAAGAATAATTTTCCCGCTATTGCAGGTTTACAGTTTTTGAAACTATTGGAAAAGACTTTTAGTAAAAAAATTCCTGAAAAAGTTTTCGATACTCCAAAATATATTTTCCCGAACGCTATGTCTTTTTATTATCCGCGAGTTGAATATGCTTTAGGGGTTTTGAAGGCCTTCAAATCCTCGGACTGCGCGAGAGCGCATGTCCATAGGAGGTCCTGTCTCGAACGGCGGGGAGAGGAATGTCCGAAAGGACACTGATTCTCCCTTCCCGCCGACAACCTGATCAGGCCTTGGTATATTAGGAGGTGGAAGAATGCCAGTGAAAATAATGAGAGCAAACGGAAAGATAGAGGAGTTGAAGCCGGCAACAATAAAGAACGCAATAAAAAGCGCTTCCAATAGGGCCGAAATAAGCGACTACTACGAGAAGCAGCTTGAGGGCGAAGTTACCGACAAGATAATAAAAGACCTCAAGGGAGTAAAGGAGCTAAATTCCAGCGAGCTGAAGGAGAAGCTTATTGCTGAACTTGAAACAGTCGAAAGGGCTGCATCAGAGCTAGCGAAGGAAATAAGGAACCTTGAAGATTCAGAGTTTCTTTGACTCCAAAGCGGGCGCTTTGGCGCCCGCCAGCCAACTATTTTGCGTATCTTAGTATTTTCTCAACCACATCGTTGATTCCCATTTCTGTGGTGTCTATGAAAACATGGCATTCAGGCTTGCCGTAATCAAGACGCGGGTAGGCTGCTTTGAACGATTCCTCCTCTTTTTCATCCCTATGGGAAACCGCTTTAAATGCCTCAGAAAATGGCATTCCCTCCCTTTTTGCTATCCTTCTTGCGCGCTCTTTCTGGCTTGCAGTAAGGAACACTTTAAGGACCGCATCAGAAAGCCACACTATAAGCTTCCCTTCGGCTATGCACTTGCCATTTTCAACAGAGCGTATCATCCGCTTGTCAATTTCGTAATGTATTGATTTCTTCTTTTTGCAAAGCTCAAGAAGCTCTGTCAATGAAAGCCCCATATCCTTTGAAAGCCCCCTGAAAATGCTTCCTGCCGAGACGTATCTGTATCTGAGGGCCTTTGCAACCTTCCTTGCGATTGTCGATTTTCCGCTTCCGACTTTTCCACTTATCGCAATGGATAATATCTTGTGGCCGTTTATGGCCCTTGCTATCTTATAGCACGCCTCAGTTACGCTTTCATCTATGGGTTGGGTGTTGTCAAGGAAAACATTATAATATTTTTCAGAAGAGAAGTTCGTTTTGTATTTTTTCCAGTATCTGGAGATGTCCCTTTTGTTGCGTTGACGGAGGCCGCTTTCGGCGTTTTCCGCAGTCACGCGTTCCCTTTCGGCGACGCGTTGCGCTACAAATCCGGAAGGGCAATGGACCCAGATGCGGGTTATTGCTGTTTCGCCTGCAAGCACGCCTGCAAGCCGTCCTTCAACAACGACCTTCCCCCTGTATATCAGGCCCAACATCTTCTTGTCGAAATATTCATCAAAGTCCACCGCTTCCCGCTTTTCAATGTCTTTCAGTTTCCCCAGAAATTCCTCTAAACTGATGCCACGTCTTCTGGCTTCAGCGCGGAAAAGCTCGCCTGCGCTGAAATAGCGGAGCTTGAACCTTTTTGCTATTTCCCTGGCTATTGTAGTTTTACCGACGCCGGAAAGGCCGGAGACGGCTATGACCATTTTTGGATTTCCGTATTTTTTCCTGAGGGTCTGCTGATGCGGTTTGAAGGATTTTATGAACGTCATCTGGACACCTTCCCAAGGCGGCATAGGAGTTCTACAACGCCTTCCGGTTTCTCTTTCATGTTTACCCTTTCCCACTCCTTCCTCATTGCTTCCCGCGATGGCGATTTAACTGATTTGACGGCGGCATCCCTTTCAAAGCTTTCAAATATTGCGCCAAGCGAGTCATGGTGGCCGCTGCCTACCAGAAGGATTATTTTTTCAGTTTTCGCTTCCGTTAGGATATTCAGGGCGTTTCTGGTGAATATGCCATCCCTTTCGATTTTCAGCATCGTAGTATAAGCTTTGAACATATCATCCATGTCCTTGCCTTCTGACGCGCTTTTCACAGCTCCTTTGAGGAAGCTTATGAGCTTTTTCCTGTCAGATGACGTGTGGTCCATTGGGAATAAACGTATCCCGGATCCGTGAAGGAACTTTAGGAGAGTGAGGTAATTTTCAGGCATGCACCATTCGCGGATGCCGGATTTCTTCGAGAATTCGTCAATGCTTATCTTGCCTTTTGATAGTTCATCGCACAGTGCCCAAATGTTCTTGTCAGAGCACAGGAACTCGACGCCAACGGCGTCTGGCTTCTCGGCCTTTATCTTTTCTATATGCCACTCTTGGCATTCCTTTACCCCGTGCCAGTCTTCAAGAATAAGGATTTCCACCATGGGAAATAATCGTGCCAAAGCTTTTTAATCTCATCTTCTGAAATTCCACTCTTTGTTTGAATATCTTCCCTTTGAAAGTTTTGCCGCGGCAGTAAGCTCTTCCATGGTAAGCTTGCTTTCCTCAAGAGCGCCGAAAACCCCCGAAAAACCCGATTTCACGGCCTTTATGGCCTCGTTTTTGCTTATTCTAAGCGGAGCGACGCGTTCTTTGACATTCTTGATCCCCTTGTCCTTGAGCTTCTCTTTTGGGACCTTCAGCACAGTGAACATCTTTTCTATGTTCGTGTCCAGCAGAAGGGTTCCGTGCTGGAGAAGAGCGCCGTCTTTCCGTGTCTGCGCGCTTCCGGAAATTTTCTTCCCATCAACAGCGATGTCGTTGATTTTTGAAAATTCTGCAGGTACCCCGGCTCCATTGAGCCCTTTTATCAGCGCCGAACAAATCAGCTTATATGAGTCCATGACATCCTTTGGAAAGGCTCTTGTGACAAGCGTCTATGCCACGTTTCTGGCACTCCTTGAGGTTTACTTCCTGTTCCATGCCCTGGAAGTAGCCGATGCTGACGGCAGATGGCTTCCATCCGTATATGCGCAGGACTGGGACATTGGATTTGAGCATCAGCGCCTCGTCTATTGCCATGTTCATTGCCGCTGAGCTCTCGCCGGTATCGATGAACCTTATAGCCATAATTCACCTGAAGCAGCTGCCCGTTTCCTCAATGGTCTTCCCCTTTATGCAGTCAAGTATTGCGTCACTTAGCGAGTCCTCGTCAAAACCCAGCGATGTCTTATCTTTCAAAAATTCGCTTATCACCATTCGCAACTCCTTTTTCTGGAGTCTCCTTCCCCTGAGGGTCTTCTCAAGGTCCTCGAGGCTCTCTTCAGGGTATAGGAAAAAATCCCCTGTGATGCGTATCTTCCTCAGCTTTCCTTTTTCATGCTCGATTTTTAGCCTGACGAGCTTTTTTGCCTTGAACGCACCTTCTGAGAGCATCCAATACAATGGCTACAAAGGTTAAAAACAATATGCCCAAAATGCGGGAAATCTACCCAATTTATGCCTATTCATGCTTGTTGAATACCCATCAGATAAACGAAGAAACCATTCCATCAACGTTGTAAACCATGGCTGTGGCCGGGCTTTCCATAAAATCATTTGCAAAGAATCTCTATGTCAACTTCTTCCTGCTTCAGAGTCTTGCTCCTTATGGCGGTGGCCTTTGGCTTTATTTTAACGTCGCCGGTATACCCATCGCTTCTGCGTTCAGTAGTGAGTTCATATGAAAGGTATGTTTTGTCGTGGCAATTGGAGCATTCCGTGCTCCTGGAAACCGTGCCTTCTAGCGTATTGAATTTCTCATGTATCTTGTACTCTTCGTTGCATTCGCAAAGAAGGGTTATGCCGGCCTTTATCCCCTTCGGGTCTGTCAGTCCCAATGTACTTCCGGTATATTTTCCGTCAATCTCAAGCACCTTCTTCACTGCCATTTTAATCCATCTCCCGAAGCTCGTTTACCATGCTCTTTATGACGTCAAATCCGCCTTGCCAGAATTCCTTGGATTTTATGTCTATGCCGACTTCTGAAAGTATTTTCTCGGGGCTTTCCGAGCCTCCGTATTCGAGTATCTTGAAGTACGACTCCTTGAAGCCCGGGTCCTTCTTGCATTTGTCATAAAGCGACAATGCCAACAAGTTCCCGAACGAGTACGCGTAGCAGTAGAAGGGCGTGTGGTAGATGTGCGGGATGATTATCCATTCGTTTTTGAACTCGTCTGAGACATCGACAGCGTCCCCAAATTGTTCCCTGAGGTTCTCCATGTATTTGCCGCTCAGCTCGTCCACTGTCGTCCCTTTGGCAATCATTTCGTGCGCATCCTTTTCGAATATGGTGAAGTATGCCTGGCGCATTACCGTGCCGTACATATCGTCGAGTTCTTTTGCAAGCATGTATTTCTTAACCTCCTTGTCAGTCTCCCGTTCCATCAGGTGGTCTGAAAGAACGGCTTCCGCGAACGTTGATGCCGTTTCAGCAAGGGGGAGAGGTGCGCCGGCGTTGAAAATGGAGTGTTTTTCAGACTTCATGTCATGTATGGCGTGGCCGTCCTCATGCGCTGCTGTGAAAACGTCGTCTATCTTGCCGGTGTAATTGAGCATTATGTAAGGAGTTATGCCAGAAGGCATGCCTGCGCAGAACGCGCCGTTTCTTTTACCTTCGCGTATCTCCGAGTCCACGTGGCCTTCGTCAAACGGCTTGCGTCCAAGGCGGCCGAACTCGGGATGGAAGTTGTCAAATGCCTCGAAGACCGTCTTTAGCCCCTCGTCAAACTCAACTTTGCGGTCAATCTGCTTTATCGGGGCGAAGATGTCGTATCTCCTTAGCTTTCCTGTTCCAAGCATCTTTGCCTTGAGCCTGAAGAAGTCATGGAAAATGCCCCTGTTTTCCCTGCATGCCTGGAGCAATGCGTTGACTGCCTCGTCAGGGACATCGTTTGAGATGTTTTTCATACCTATCGATGATTCATATTTCCTCATGCCGACTCCCTCATCGAGGCGGTCCTTTACAACGGCCTTGTATATGCTACCAAGCACCCTTGAGTTTTCCCCGTATTTCCCGTAGAGTGATTTGTATGCCCCTTCACGCTCCTTGGGGTTTGTGCTCTTGGCGAACTTTGCAAGCTCGTCGCGGGTAAATTTCCTAGTCTTTCCGTTTTCTTTTATCGTTTTCCCGTCAACACGAATGGTGAACATGAAGCTGTTGGTAATGTCATCGTAAATCTTTATGAGCTCGGATGCGCCGTTTTTGTCCTTTATGTTTATTGTTTTTTCAACGTCCTCAGAAAGCGTGTATTTCCGCATTTTCCTTGACTCTGTGAGAGCGTGGGCGTACTCTTCGTTTTCTGGAAGAAGCTTGGTTGCCTCCTCGTCGTCAATTCCTTTCCACCACAGGCTGAGAAAAAGCGTCCTGTTCTGGATTTCTGTCAGATGGTCTTTGGCTTTGTCAGCAAATGCCTTTGCGTCCTGGTCCCTGACATCTTCGTCTTCCTTCAGAGACGCGTATGCCCCTATTTTTGTTGCCGCTACAGTGATCTTTTCATTGAGGGCCATGGCCTCCCCGACCTCTTCCTTTGTCTTGGGATTGTTTCCACGGTACTTCTCGTATAGAACGACGTCTTTTTCAATGCCTGAAAAGTACGTATCCAAATCTTTGGCAGTCTCATGCGGGAGTATATCCTCAAGGCTCCACTTCTTCTGGACGTATTTCTTTTCCATTAAGTCACCTTAATATGCTACGTTTTAGTAGTTAAAGTATAAATAGATTAGTACTGTTGGAAAACATGTTTTTAAGCCGTTTTATCCTGGTCTGTTCAAATGGCCCCTTTTTATGTAAAACGCCTCATTTTCCC
>JACRMZ010000015.1:4560-10553 GCA_016219455.1 Candidatus Aenigmatarchaeota archaeon | reverse complement strand
AATATGGTAGACACGTATGTTACACTTGGCGCTTATCTTGCTTTGACTTATGGTGCTGGCGCAGCATTGGGCTTCAGCCCCGTTGGCTACATTTCGCATAGCACTGGAGGCATGGGGACACTTCCGTTCTTAATAGGAATGAGGTCCCTTAGGAGGCTTCCTTTGAAGATAAAACGTGACCTTGAAAAAAGCGAAAGCCCCAGGGCAAAGAAGCTCCTTGAAAAGTGCGGAAATTTCAAAAAGTCCTGCCTTCGTGGCGCGGCGTATGTCGAAAGCTCCCTTGATACTGTGCGGGAATACAGTGAAATGAAAAAAGGGTTGAAGAAAGGATTGACAAAGGCCGGCGTCTATTTGGCAAAGAAAATGCCGCAACCCAAGGAAAAAAAGGAAGGGCGGATTTCAAAGGCGTTTGGAAGGGCAGACCTGAGATTCAACAAGATGACTGGAAACAGGTGGTCTTCCGTTAAAAAGTCCTTTATGGACAAGATGAGGATATACAACGACATATTTGCCACTGGCCTCATACCAATACCAAAAAGCGACTATGTTTTGGACATCTACTGGCAGGTCAGCAACAAAACAATAAAGAGGAAGTTCACGCCTGAAAAAGTCAAAGATTCTTTTGATGAAATCTTCGATTCGCTGGAAAGGGTCGGGGTAGAAAAAGACCTTATAGAAGAATGCAAAGCCCACAAAGCGGACATAGAGATCCTCAATCCAAAGGAGCTTGGCGTTGCCGGAAGGGGGCTTATGCGCCTCGTTCCAAAATACATTTTCAATGAAGTTTACACGCCTTTCAAGAGAGGCGATTAAATCCTTAACTCGTTTTAGTTTTTCATGCCATCTTTGGTTCGCATAAAGCCCCCCGGTGGGGAAAGCTACGTTTCGATAAAAAGGGCGCTTCGGTCAAATGGATTAGCCACGGTTTGCGAGGAGGCGCATTGCCCCAACATAGACGAGTGCTGGAGTTCTGGCACGGCAACGATAATGCTGATGGGCGGCATTTGCACACGCGGCTGCAGGTTCTGTTCTGTTGGCTCTGGCAAACCGTTGTCTTTGGATTTGCAAGAGCCCATAAAGGTGGCCTCCGTATTGAAGGAATGGGGTCTCAAGTACGTTGTTTTGACATCTGTTTGCAGGGATGACGTTCCTGACGGCGGCGCTTCGCATTTCATGGAAACCATACGGATGGCCAAACGCGAGAATCCCGGATTGCTTGTCGAGGCGCTGATTCCGGATTTTAGCGCAAATGAAGGTTCGCTAAAAATCATGGCTGATTCTGGAGCCGATGTCATCTCGCACAATATCGAGACTGTTGAGAGATTGACAGGAAAAGTCCGCGATGCGCGCGCTGGTTACCGCCAATCGTTGTTTGTTCTCAAGAGGATAAAGGAAATGTCCCCGCGCGCGTACACAAAATCGTCGATAATGGTTGGGTTAGGGGAAACTGACGATGAGATAGAAAAGGCGATGGACGATTTGCGTAAAGCAAGCGTGGACTTCCTCACGATAGGGCAGTACCTCCGCCCGACCAGAAGGAACCTTGGCGTAGAAGAGCACATTACGTTCGAGAAATTCAGTGAATACAAAGAAATCGGCGAAAGGAAAGGGTTCCTTTATGTCGCCTCGGGGCCAATGGTAAGGAGCTCCTACAAGGCAGGTGAGTTCTTCATCGAGTCATTGGTAAAATCAAAGGCTAATGTTTAGCGTGCTTTTGGATGATGGATTTCATTTTATCGCGCTCCTCCTGGCCGGGCTTATTCACAATTTCCCCGATTTTCCAGTATCCACCGTTAAAATAAAGGAGAGGGAGATTGTCATTAGATTGGATTTCAACAACTTCTCCGACAAACATCGTGTGGTCCCCAAGAGCAACAGTCTTAAGAAGAGTGCATTCAGCGCTCATGCATGCGCCGGCAGGCATCATTGTGTTTATCTTGCTGGCCCTTTCAAATGCATAGCCAAGCTCCCTCAGTCCCTCAATCTTGTTTATTGACCTTCCACTCGAGCCGCCTGCAATGCTTGAAAGAATGTTCTGGTTATCAGAGCACAGAGACATTCCAAATTCCTTTGAAGCCATTATGTTATCATGCGTGGCGTGTTTTGGGTTGATGCAAACGGAAATCAGCGATGGGGAGTAAGAAACGTGATGAGTCCACTCGCATGCCATTATATTGTGGCCGTGCGGGCCGTTGCTTGTCACTAAACCGACATTGGTCGCGAATTTTTTTGTCCTCGGGTCCTCAAAAGAAAGATTCATACCAATGAATTTCGCCCAAAAGTAATAAGCAATTTTATTAACATAGTGTTATTTTTTGTAAGGAAGACATAAATAGTTGTTACTTAATAGTGATAGTATACGGTGGGATATGGTTAACGACATTGCGGAGGATGGAATAGTTGGAAGGTATATGCTTCGTCTCTATGTTGAAAAAGAGAAGGTGAGAGACGAGCTTCTCAAACGCGGCTATGAGCCTGACGAGGTTGCAAAACTCTCGCTTGACATGGCAATCGAAGTTGACAGGCATATCCAGATGGGAAAAGAAATAGCGGAGAAGCGGATGATGAAAACTCCTGATGAAGACCCCATGGAAGATTTCAGGCAAATTTTCAGAAGAGTAGACAGGATGTTCGGCGGGAAGGCGTATCTTTTGTCTTCAAAGCCAGAAGGCTTCGATGTTGCCGCGTTCTATGAGCCAAACAACGATTTATTTGGTCTGACTCCGGAAGCGTTTGCAGAGTGCTCTGTGGGACATGGCAGCATATATGTCGCGCACGAGGGAAGGCACAGGGAAATGACTCTTGAGTATCGCAAGCGCTACGAGAAGCTTTTCGGCGAAGGCGACGCTAATATCAGTGCATATGACAGGCTTTCAAAAATCCCTGTTGGTGACAAAGAGCTCATACAAAACTATATTGGAATGGCAGGGTTGGCATCGCAGGTGGAGAAGAAGATTTTTGAAAAGAATACGCTGGGGACGCAGTCTGTGGCTGCAGGATACTTGGCATACGTTATTTCGCCGTCTATAGTGTTCCATCTAAAGAGCAACGGAAAAAGCACGGGGGAAATATTGGAATATTTCAATAATGCCTCGGAAAGAATGGCTTTTGTTGGGGTGAAAGAAGCACTGCTGGAGGGATTGGTATGAATTCGTTTGAAGGCCGCGTTGTAAGCAGTTACATCGATTCCATACTGGACGCAAGAAATAAGTCAGAGAAAGGGATTAGGGGTCTGGGATACACACCGCAAAGCCTTTGGGCGCTGTTTTCATATATGGAAAAGGAGGTAGGAGAATATTTTGGCAATCTCGATAAGATAATGGAGGACAGGGAGAAGAAGCTAGGGAGCAGAGAAAAAGCGCTCGAGGAACAGATTATCCTACGGGAAAAAGTCAAGGAAGGACTGGGAGGGGAAATAGTCCTCCTTTTTGATGACGGGCTCAAGGCCGGATACCATTGGGAACTTGGAAGATATGTGTTGACACCTTCAATGCTTTATCAGTTCATCGCAGGAGGCGGCGCAGACTTCAAGTTCCATGAATCAAGGCACAGGGAGCAAAAGGAGAAATACGGAAATGCTGCTTTGGGACTTTCGGCTTTCCTTGAGGGAGATGCCGAATTTTATGCTGTGGAGAACCTTTCAAAGCCCGCCAAAGGGCCCAAGGAACTTGCAAGAAACTACATAGCGCTTACTTTGGAGCTGGCAGACTGCCTGGCATGCAAGCCCGAGGACGAAGAATATGTAGACAACCTTCTTTCCCCCGCCATCATATTTCACATGAAAAATAAGGGCCACAGCGACGAGGACATAAAGTCGCATTTTGACGAAGCTTCCAAAAAGTCCGCATCTAACACTAGGCAAGCGCTTCTGGAGGGCTTGTGATGGATTATCTAAAACTTGAAAAAGAGCTTGTTTCCCGTTATCACGTAGCGTTGGAAAATGCCAGGGACGATGCGGAAAGAGCTTTGGCATCTTCAGGCTACGATCCCAAAGAGCTTATGAAATTTTTTGAAATACAGGAAAACGAGATTGTGGAACGGTTGGGTAACGGGGATTTCATTCCCAACGGCGATTATTCAGATGTAGTGAAAAATGTTGAAGGCATTTTCGACAATCGCCTGACCATCTTCAATTCGAAGCAAAAAGACGTTTCCTACAGGGCCGATGATACGTACAGGATGAGTTCGGCTGCCTTTTGCCAGATAGCCATGGGGCTGGGCCGCAAGTTCGAGGTTCACGAGAAAAGGCACCGTCAGCAGAAAAAGGAGCTGGGTGGGTTAGAGTCCCGTGACATCGTGTTTGCAGAAGGCGAGGCTGAATCATTCGCAGTTGAAAGGCTTTTTGGCACTGATGGCGTGAAGGACGCCGCTATAAAATACGCCTGCCTAAACCAGACCCTGAACAGGAACAACTCACTTAAGGATACAAAGTTGGGTTGCAGTGGCTGCGCGCCAATATCAAGGGACTATGTCCTCTATGTGCTCGCGCCGGCAGTCGTTTCAGCAATGAAGAAAAACGGGGCGTCTTACAGCGAGATGCGGGGCCGTTTTGCAGAGGCGGCAAGGAATGCCCAAAAGGGAAAGGGTTACCTTGAATCCCTGAGGGACGGCCTTCTGGAGGGCATTGATGCAGCCTAAGGATTACTCAAAGCTTGAGAAGGAATTGGTAGAAGAGTATATTCGCCATCTTGTTTCAGTAAGTTGTAATTTGGAGGAGAAGCTTGAGAAAGCAGGCGTGGACACTTTAGGTCTTTATGAATTTTCACAGGATTTGAAATGGGAACTTCTGGGGCATTTTAACGCCAACAAGAAGAATGTTTTCGGGAAAATTGCTGACAGGGTTTTCGGAAAGAAGAGGGAAAATGACATTGAAATATTGAAAGATAAAGTCAATGCTCATTTCGGTGGAAAGATGAGGATATCTGGAGAAAAAGTCTGCGAAGCCGCATATTTTGATGATGACGATGTTATCGAGGTTAGCGTTCCGTATCTTTGCAAGATTGCAACAGGAAGCGGAAGGGGCGTCGTATTCCACGAGCTGCGGCACTCCAAACAGAAAGCTGTTTATTCGTCACTTTTCATTGAGGGAGATGCCGAATACGCTGCGATAGAAGCGCTTTCCATTCCTTCAGAAAGCGTCAGCCAGTTGCTCGAGAACTATGTGTCTGCCGAGGCGACGCTCTCGAATTATATTGATGACGAAAACACCGTTGAATGGAAAAACAAATATCTTTTTTCACCTGCCGTCATCTACTTTCTCAAAACAAACGGGTATGGGAACGGGGAAATAGAGAAAATATTCAACGATGCCGGATGCAATTCCCCAAGGCCGTTTTGGCACGGAGCCGCAGACAAAGGGCCACTACTAGCAAAAATATCATCTATCCGCCTTTCTTCAGCGTCTTGACAAGGGCTTTGATGTTCTCATCAAGGTTAGAGATATCTATCACGTGCGCTATCGGGTACCCTTGGATTACCAGCGGCCGGTTAGTCGTCCCTATTATTACGGCATCGTAATCGAGTTTTATGTTCCGTGTTTCCGTCCCGAAAATATCGTCGATTTCAACGAACGTCTCGCCCTTTTCCACAAGTTCGCCTGGTCCTTTGAGGAACTCCAGTATGCCCCCAGTCGGCGAGCGTATCCATTTGGCGTCATCTATGACCATGCTGATTGGCGGTATCTTCTGCGGCCACGATGCCATCCCCAGCCACGCCATGACATTTTTGGCGCCGTTGCACCCTGCTTCTATCGCTTTCTTCTCAGTCCTTCCGCTTTCCCCGCCTTCGTATAGTATGGCTTTGACCCCTATCTTGTTTGCTTCCCTTCTCAGCGTTCCTTCTTCTCCAGGATGGTCATAGATTATAGACATTCCGAATGCCTTGCACATGTCCCTGAGGCCCGGCGTTTGCAAATCGGCGCGTGTCTGCGGCACGTTCTTCCTCCCGTCAGTGCCTGTGTGAAAATCAATGCAATAGTCGCAGTGCTTTATGAG
>JACRMZ010000015.1:0-4525 GCA_016219455.1 Candidatus Aenigmatarchaeota archaeon | reverse complement strand
AGCCCTCATGCAATCCCGGAAACCGGCGATTGAGGTCCCGCCCATCAACCATGTAACGTTGCGTCCCCAGAAGCCCCCAGACGTTTATTGTGGGGAGGCATAGGAGGGTTCCCCGGATTTCAGACGGGCTGATGGTGTCTATCATTTTCCTCACTATAGCGACGCCGTTCAGCTCGTCGCCGTGCACGCCTGCGACTAGAGCCAGAGTGGGCCCGGGTTTCATGCCACGCATTATGGTCCCTGGCATAGCAAGTTCGCTAAGCCTGTGGATATGCAGGTCCTTGATTGCAAAGTCCTTTCTCTCGCCTTTCTTGACGTTGAAAATCTGCTCTATTTCCTTCATAAGCCAACCCGCAGGGGGCAAGCCCCCTTCAGTTTTAGGGTAATCCAGATTCCCCCACAAAGTGTGCTGGAGAAAAAAACGTGCCTAACGCATCCCTCTCCACAGGCCTCTTTAGAAGAATTCCCATCCAATTATAATTTGCCGCGGATGGTTAAAAGCCTTATATCCCAAGCCCTATTGACCCGCCGCCATTTACAAGGAGAAAAATGCTTGCGAAGAAAAGGATGAAATCGAACTCCCACCCAGTTTTTTCATGGGAAGAGAACGGCGTTTTCCATTTTGAGATTTTGTAGAACAATGCCACGAGCATCACGAACGCAAGGACAAAGGATGCGTACCTGACGAAAGCCCCTGTTATGATGGCCATGCCGCCTGAAAATTCAAGAAACCCAATAGACGTCGGGATAAACATGCTCTCTGTTCCCAGCCCCTTGGCAAGGTTGCCTGGCTTCTGAAGTTTGGGAATCGAGTGGTAAAGGAAAATGAAGCCGACTGCAAATCGCAGGAGAAATATCCCCATGTCATTGTACATAGAGAGGAAATCAAGGGCCATGACGTTTATTCCCCATTGATTCTTAAATACCTTATTTCGAGCTTAAAACCATTGCTTTCCATTTCTCATTATGTACGATGCTGTGGTAATTGGAGGGGGGCCTGCAGGATACGCGTGCGCGTTGCGAGTTTCCCGATTGGGCGGCAAAGCCGCTGTGATAGAGAAGTCAGGTTTTGGCGGCACATGCACGCATCGCGGATGCATCCCCACAAAGTTTTTGCATGCTTCAGCAGACTTCCTGCGCAAATCGCGCAAGAGCGAAATGTTCGGGATAAAATCCAGCGCGGAGTTCAATTACAGCGAGTGCTACAGGAATATGTTCAGGACAGTGGAAACGCTTGCAAAAAGCGTTGAGTTCACGCTGTCAAAATCCAACGTTGAGATGCACAGAGGCGAAGGGAAGATAAAGGGCCCCGGGATAGTAGAAGTTAACGGGAAGGCACTTGAAACGAAAAACATTGTTGTTGCCACCGGAAGCAAACCGATGGGATTGCCAGGCATCCCGTTCGATGATTTTGTGCTGTCAAGTGATACATTGATAGCGCGCGATAGTCTTCCATCCACATTGGGGATAGTCGGCGGCGGCTACATTGGCTGCGAGTTCGCTTCCATACTAAACGAGTTCGGCGTCAAGGTCACGATAGCCGAAGCGCTTCCGCGTTTGTTGCCATTTCAAGACGAAGAAATAGTCTCTGTCTTGTCGAGGGCGATGGGTGTTTCAGGGATAAAGGCAATAACAGGGGCGAAGGTCGAGATAAAGGGTGGGATGCATGCCAATGGCCAAAAAATCGAGGGTGAAAAAATACTTGTTGCCATCGGAAGGACACCCAATATAAACGAGACGGAGATGGGAATGCTTGGCGTGAATCATACGAAGAAGGGGATAGAAGTGAGCGCGGGTATGCACGCATCTGCTAAGGGCGTTTATGCCATTGGTGATGTTGCAGGCAAAAGCATGCTTGCACATTCGTCATACGAAGAGGCGTTTGTTGCCGCGTCGAACATAATGGGAGTCCACGCGGAAATGGACTATTCTCTTGTTCCAGAGTGCATATTCACCTTTCCGGAGATTGCTGCCGTTGGGAAACGGGAGGGCAATGTCGGTAAATTCCCATTCATCGCCAACAGCAAAGCAGTCATTTTGGGGGAGAAGCAGGGCTTGGTGAAGCTGTGGGCACAAAACGGGATAGTCGTTGGAGGCGCAATGGTAGGGCCGCACGCCACAGACATGATTTCAGAAATCGCAGTCGCAGTCAAAAACAAAGTCTCTGTAAAGTCGTTGGCTGATACAATCCATCCCCATCCGACGCTCTCCGAAGCGATCCAGGAAGCTGCGCGCGAGCTGGCAGGGAAACAGCTGCATGGAGGGACAAAGTAAACAACGAGTTTATAAACATCAAGTCATATTCTATGGACATGGCATTTTTTGAAAAGTATCTGGCAAATCATCAGGATAATCTGTACGTTGTTTTCCGTTCAGCCATAGGGGTATTGTTTTTCATGCTGGGCCTGCAAAAAATATTTGGCTTGTGGGGCATGCCCGGCGGACCTGCCGTTTTCGGAACGCTAATATGGTTTGCAGGAGTCTTT
This sequence comes from Candidatus Aenigmatarchaeota archaeon, assembly GCA_016219455.1. Taxonomy (GTDB): domain Archaea; phylum Aenigmatarchaeota; class Aenigmatarchaeia; order PWEA01; family JACRMZ01; genus JACRMZ01. The sequence goes on along the minus strand of JACRMZ010000015.1, from coordinate 2,039 downwards.
GAGTTTATGATTGGCTCGTCCATGATTTTCGGCGTCCTGACTCGTCTTGCGTCGTTTTTCGGCGTTATCATGATGGCCGTTGCGTACTACCTTGGGCATGTTTCAACTTCGGGCAGCTGGAACCCAATGGTGAACTTCGGCATGCCTGCCATTGCGTTCGGGCTTGCGTTTATCATTACGCTTATCCATGGCGCGAAAAAGGCGAGTTTGGAAAGGAAGTTCCTGGGAAAAGAAATCTTCTGAATTCTAGGTATTGACTAGAGCATTTTAGAAAAACAGAATCGGCAGGAAATATACGTTCTCACAAGAGCCTCTCTACATTTCAATAATTCAAAAACAGGCATGCTAGTGTAGACCGTATCTGCATAGGAAAACCTGTTGCAAATACGGCCTATCCCAGCTATGGCAACTAGAACCTTGCTCTGCGCTTGCTGAAGCAGTCCCTGCAATAAATGGGCTTTCCTTCAGTGGGCTTGAATGGCACTTCGCATTCTGACTTGCATTCGCTGCAGACTGCTTTGTGCATCTCCCTCGGTCCGCTGTTGAAGCTCCTTCTCTCGCCGCCGAATCCTGATCCTCCAAATGGCATATGTTCACCTCCTATCCCACGTTTTGGTGGTCGTCAATACTTAAAGGTATCTTCTTCCCTATTCCCAGGGCTATTTCTAAAAAATCGCCAAAAATACCAACGGATTCCTGAAACTGGCGTTTATCGTCTATAATATGAAAGCCTAAAGGGCGGCTGTTTGAGGAAGCGAAGAGGTTCTTGCAAGCTCTAAATTTTCGGGTTTTCTGCGATAGCATTAAATATTCATTTTAAAAAAGTGCGGATTATTGGCCGCTTTGGGGCGTTTGGCCGTTTTGCGTTTGCTGAGTCGCCGGAGACGGGGCTATTTTTGGCTGGTTAGGCTTCCGCACAAGGTCTTCCACCAGCTCCATCTGGATTTTCTGGATTTCAAGCAGCCTCTGCCATTGCCGCGTCAGCAACCTGTCAATCTTTGCGTTTATGTGGCGTATCTCCAGCTCGGCCTTGAGGTTGACTTGGTAGTCGTGGTCTGACTGTAGCCTGTATTTCTTCTCCTGGCGGTTCTGGCTCATCATAATCACCGGCGCCTGAATGGCTGCGATGCATGAAAGGACGATATTGAGCAGGAGGAATGGATAGGGATCCAGAGGTTTCTGCACAAGAAGAACAGTGTTGGTAATTACCCAGACAAGAAGCGATAGGAAGAACAATATTATAAATTTCCAGCTTCCGGCAAATTCTGTGATCTTGTCAGCAAGCCTATCGCCGAGTGTCAGCCGCTGCTGGAACTCGAGATTTATGTTCTTTGCAAGAAGGTCCTGTTCCTTGAAGCTGTCAAGTACCTCGGACTCGAGGGATGATATCTCGCCCTTTTCCTTCTCAAGGATGTGCTCGACATACTCGGCCCTGAATCGGTTGAGGTCAGTTACGCAGACGAAGCTCCCCTGTGACCATGTCGGGTACCCGACCTTGATGATTTCGGCAAGGGAGTCCCTCACCAGTTCTGCCGGGACAACTTCGCCAAGCTTTTTCGGCTTCCCGCAGATGTGGCATGTGACCAAGTCCTGTTGTTTTGGCACCGCCATTTTTTCACACCTGCAAGCCCAGTGTAGCCAGGCATTTGACCATCGATAACCGTTCGGATTTCATTGTCATAACTTTTCCCTCATGTATTTTTATACAACCTAGGGAATCTTGCGGTTTTCCGTTTTATGCCAGTGCCCGGAGCCCAAGAAGCTCCAGGACAGCTGGAAGCTCGTTGACCCCATCGTCACCAGAAAAATGACGCATCGTTTTCATAGCCATCTTGGCGTTAAGGTTTTTAGAAAGAATGTTTCCATGTTCCAAAGGGACGTAAGGGTCGTTATCAGATTGGAGGACGTAAAACTTTTTTGCGCGTTCCCTTATGGCTTTCCAGCCTATGGGTTTCCTGAAAAAATTGGAAAGCTCCTTTTCGCCGAGGTCGTCTACGAATCCCGCCACAAGGACAGCACTTCCAACGCTTCCCTGCTTT
>JACRMZ010000018.1:9820-12380 GCA_016219455.1 Candidatus Aenigmatarchaeota archaeon | reverse complement strand
AACTCTGAATCGTATGCTCCCCTTGGCAGCAGGATGGCTATCTTTGATTTTTGCTCGTACTCGTATGGTTTGACATCATTGACAAACTCTATGAATTCCCTGTAGACCAGAGAAGAAGGCTTCTCTTTCCCGTTAATGTCCCTTATACCAAAGCTTGTTTCCTTTGGCACATATGAGTAAGGTTTTCTAAGTATGGAGAAGTCCGACCAGCACCACGGCATGACTCCGGAGTTCCTGGATAGCAGCGACGAGTAGAGATAAACGGAAAGCTTCTCCGCCTGGTCCTTCTCGGCGCCCTCTTTCCACAGAGAAAACGTGGAAGAGCCGCATTCCTCGAGGAGCACAGTGCCGAGATTCTCGAAAAGCTTCAGTTTGAATAACGTGTTCCTCCCTGCCTTGTAATCGTGGATGGCAAAGCCGTCAATGCAGGAGTCCTTGCCAGTGAGGCCGGAAAGCTCCTCAAGGATAAAGGCCCTGCCATTTCCCTTGGTTGTCCGCTTTGTCGAGCCTTCACCCATTATAACGGGCTTTCCGCCGGACTTGAGGGCATCGTAAACCTTCTTCGACCACTCGTAGGCCTTCTCATGGCTTTCCGGGATTTCCCTGTACAGAGGCTCATTGGAAGGGTCCCAGAATAATATCGCGTCAGAGTCATGGTTTTTGGCCAAATCTTCCATCAGCCTGACAGTCCGTTCAGTCATCTCTTTTGAATAGAACTTCCCCTTTGGCGTGTTTTCACCGGACATATGACCATAGAAGCACGGGACTATGTAGACTCCGTTCTTTTCCGCGCACTCTGAAAAGAAATCAAAAAGCTCGAACGATTTCTCCTTCAGTTTGGGATCAAAAAAATCCTCAAGCCTTATGAAAATCCTTGCAGAGTTAAGGCCAAACTCTTTCATTTCCTGAAAGTCCCTTTCGATGACGCCTTTGACTCTCCCGTCGCCTTTGGCATACTCCCTGTAGTAATTAAGCCCGTACTCCCCAGGATGGTAGTTTATGCCAAGAAGGAAAAGCTTCTTCCCCCCTTTGTAGAAATAATCCCTTATCTCTATTTTCCCTTCTTCGGTACTCATAGGCTTCTTTCAATGGTTCTTTTGCTTTTATATAGTTGAACGAGGGAAGAATATGATGGGTATGACGGAAACAAGGCCTTTGGACGCTCTTGACAGCGCGAAGGGAAAGAGGATAATTGTCAGCCTTAAGAGCGGCCTTGAAGTGGTAGGCGTTCTGAAAGCGTTTGACATCCACCTCAACCTGTGGCTCGAAGAGTCCGAAAAAAGGGAAGACGGGAAGATAACAAAGCTAGGGGCAGTCCTCGTTCGAGGGGACAACATACTGCTTGCTTCCCCGCAGTAAGGCATTTTCTAGTGTCTTATTCGCAGAAAGAGCCTCGGCTATAGTATTTAAAACCTACTGGACAATTGTGGTGTTATGGCAAAGGGAACGCCAAGCTTTGGTAAGCATCAGGAAAAGACGCATACGCGATGCAGGAGATGCGGCCGCCACTCATACCATGAGACAAAAGGCGTCTGCGCAGCATGCGGCTACGGCAAACTCAGGAAAATGCGCACTTACGGCTGGCAGACAGGGAAGATGTCGGGAAAGCGCAAGTCCACGCCAACGCAGAGAGCGATGGCAAAGAAGTTCCGCTGATTTTTTATATGAGCAAGAAAATTGGAATATATGAAATCCCGTACGCTGGGATAGACATAGACAACGAGGAAGGGTTCTTTTTCGGATTTTCGGAGCTAATAAGGCCAGACGGTGACGTCGTCATTTACTCAGGCGGCAAAAACAACGAAAAGCTTCTCGATGAGATAGAGGGCTATTTTGCAGCAGAAAAGGGCCACCAATCGCTTTTGGGCCCGGCTGCCGGAGCAGTCGTGCTTGGGTCGCTGTTTGGAAGCGGTGTCACAGGGGTATGCGCAGCCTGGGGCTGGAGAAGGGCGGGAAGGAGACGGTTCTACAAGCGTGCCGCTGAGAACTCACGCAACGGAAAGGCTCGTTTCCGTGAAGTTGATTTCAACGAGCTTTACTCAATAGGGAAAAACGAAGGGATAGAGGAAAAGATAGGCGAATACCGAAAGATGGCGGAAACCAAGGAGAAGTCTTATGGCGGCTGGAATGGGAAGATACAGAAGGCATTGGACGCCTTTGAAAACGATGAAATGCTTGAATACAGGCAGGACTTTCTTTTTCCGGCATTCAAGAAGCTCGAGGAGAGCGCCCTTAAAACGTGGAGCGTTGGCGGCGAAGGGAATTGGAGAAGGGTTTATGAGGCGTACAAGGGCCTCAATGAGCGTTTAATAGACGGGAAAAAGCTCCGCACCTCGCCTTTTTAGGCAAACGTTTTTATTTAAGAGCGCACTTTCATAGATGATTTTGTGGGCTCGTAGCTCAACCTGGTAGCAGCCCTTTCCTTCGGGAAAGCGCTGGCGGAAAACGCGGCTGCCGGGATAGAGCACTCGGCTCTTTGTCATTAAGAGCCAATCCAGCCCGTAAGGGCGATGACGAGCATAACCGAGGTGTCGCGGGTTCGAATCCCGTCGGGCCCACC
>JACRMZ010000018.1:0-9780 GCA_016219455.1 Candidatus Aenigmatarchaeota archaeon | reverse complement strand
GAAACAAGAACTATCAATGCTATCCCAATAATCATATTTAAAATATCTGCCATTATATTGCCAGTTGGCTTCCTAAGTTCTGTCAAAATAACCACTATAAAACCGCCAGCTATCCCAGAAATTAGATTTATTATAACGTCCTTTGTTATATTCAAATCAGAATCTTTTTTGATGGTACTATGTAACAGATAGGCCCCGATGAACAAAAACGTGCCTATCAAACCAAGAATCAACATAACTACTGGAATTATTACACCTAAACGATGTGTATGGATGATATCGATATATGCCCCCCCCAAAAGAGAAGCTACGATAAGAAGTGAGATAATCAACAGTTTACGGATTGGTTTCATAAAATTCAAACGTGCGTCAGCCACTTGTCGTAGCGCGAGTCGCCGGCGTTGACGATGTCAAAGAACTTGCTCTGGATGTTTTTTGTCACCTGCCCCACTTTCCCGTCGGCTATTTTTCTCCTGTCGATTTCCACGACGGGTGTTACCTCAGCCGCGGTTCCGGTGAAAAAGACCTCGTCTGCGATATAAAGCTCGTCGCGGGTTATCGTCTCTTCCTTCAGCGTATATCCCAAGTCCCTGGCAAGCCTGATGACTGTGTCTCTCGTAACGCCTCCAAGGATTGATGAGGATAACGGCACAGTCTTTATCTCCCCATCCTTTACTACAAAAATATTTTCCCCCGTGCCCTCGCAGACTTCGCCGTTGATATCAAGCATTATCGCCTCGACAAACCCCTGCTCGTGCGCTTCCATCTTTGCAAGAACGGCATTAATGTACGCTCCGGTTATCTTTGCCTTTGTCATCACTGAATTCACGAAGTGGCGAGTGAACGATGAAGTGATGACTTTTATCCCGTTCTTGAGGCCGTCGTCGCCCAGGTAAGCTGCCCACGGCCAGATAGCTATAAACGCGCTTACCGGAGAGCCGAATGGATTGACTCCCATCTCGCCGTACCCGCGATATATCACCGGACGCAGATAGCACGCCTTCAGCCCGTTCTTCCTGACGCCTTCTTTGCACGCCTCCATGAACTCCATGACAGTCCACTTTGGCTCCATCCTGAGGATTTTAGCCGAGTTGTATAATCTGCTGATGTGCTCCTTGAGCCTGAAAATAGCCGGTCCCTTCACAGTATCGTAGCACCTTATGCCTTCAAAGACGCCTGTCCCGTAATGCAACGCGTGCGTCAAAACATGGACCTTGGCGTTGTCCCAATCCTTCCACTCCCCATCCATCCAGATGAACTTTGTCTTTTGGAGGGGCATAAAATCTCCTAAATTAGTGTTGTATCAAGAACGTCAATCATATCGACGCCCTTAACGGCGGATATCTTGTCTTCTATGGCCTGGCTTCCCCCGGAAGAGTCATCTATGACCACAAGGACTTTAATGACCTTTATGCCAAAACCTATATTCTCTTCGGTAACGTCCTTAACGTTTTTTATCTTCTTTATCTCGGCTTCTATGGACTTCAGGTTTGCCCCTTCCTTAGGGGACACTTTTATCGAAACTGCTACTTTTCCCATGACAATGTTCCCTCCTTTAATCTTCTTAAGCGTTTCTAAACCGCGGGGGATTCGAAACATGACGCAAATGAAGCCTATTTGACCCATGTGCGCCAGTCTTCGTTCCTCTAGGTTTTAGGGTAATCTGACCTCCCCACAAACTCTTCCGCCCCTCTATTTTATATCCACACCCTCAATTGGGCTGTTTCTGGCAAGCAACAAGCGTATTTTCTTTATGTTGGAACCGTTCTTGCCTATCGTCATCGCCTTGTCTTCATCTTCCAAAGTAACCACGGCGCGCTTTCCCATTATCTCTATTTTTTTTGCCCTTGGTATCATGTTCTTCACAAACCGCTCGTTGTCATCGCTGAACTCAAATACGCGGATCTTCTTCTGGACGCGCTCCTGAAGTTTTTTTATCAGCATCACCTTTTTGCCCAGAGACGACCCGGCTTCTGCTATGTAGTAGATGCTCTCATCATCCAGTATGCAATCGCGGACGTGGGCCTTGAGAATATTTTCAAATATGGCCATTGCCTGAAGCTCGTCGTTTTCCAAAGTCCGCACAAAACCAGCCTATTGGAGCCCCACAACTGCAACCGTGAATGGCTTGCCGCACGCTAAACCCAGTTCCCTTGAGCTCCCCTTGAACTTCAGTATTTCGACGCTTGCGGACTTGAGCTTTTTCTTCGTGGACGGAGGGCAATTGGAAGCGAGGATTGCCGCCTTGACCTTGCCTGCCTTGGCCGACTTTAATGTCAGCTTGGCGCCTACTATGCCGTTCCTCTTCCCTATCATTTCCTGCGCTTCCTTTTCGTTCATAACCCTTTGAACACCACCGAAGTATTTATTCCTTTTTCTTCTTGTCCTTTGGGCTGTAGTACAGCTCGCACATCCCTGTCCCTATCGGAGTCACCTGATTCAGCATCACGTTTTCGACAACCGATTCGAGGTTGTCGGTTTCCTTTGTTATTGCGGCGTTTGTCAGGTGCTTTAGCGTGACTTCGAAGTTGGCTCTTGCAAGGACACTGCCCTTCTCGCCGGCTACCCCGTAACGGCCAATCGCCTTGACCTCGCCTTCCGTGGTCATAACGTCTGCCAAAAGCATTATGTGCCTTATCTGGACGTTTAATCCCTGCTCTTCGAGAGTCTCGGAAGCTTCCTTGACTATCGAATTTCGTGCGGCTTCGATGCCCAGCACTTTCTGAATCTGGTTGATATCATTGGTCGTGGTGGTAGCAGCATCGACGCCATCTATGGCAAGTGTTTTCTCAAGGCTGGAGCCGAGTGTGTCTATTATCCAGCCATCGTCGCGTTCGCGGACGATTGCCTGTTTTATCCCCTTTATCCCTTTTATTTGGGTGTCCAGAAGCTTCAGCTTGTGCTTTTCCATATCCCTTATGCTCAGTTCCTTTTTTGGCGACAGCCTTATCGTGTCCCCTTCCATCTCGACATCGAAGTTACGTATGGCCTTCTTTGCCCTCTTCAGCATGTCGTCAATGTCAATCTCAAGCTCGGCAATCTTCTTCTTGTCGACCTTTATCTCAATCTTCATGTTAGCGAGATCTATCGTGTCTTCCAGTGCAACGTTCCTCACCGAAGTCTCCCTTATCTGCGAAGCTATCTTCCTTGCGCCTTCCCTTGTATTGTGGCTGTGCTCAAGATGAATCACCATTGACGGAGTCGAGGGGCTCTTCCGTGCGTCGACTATTTCAATCAGCCTTGGAAGTCCCAAAGTGACCTGGATTCCAGCCGACCCTGCGACGTGATACGTTCTCATCGTCATCTGCGTTGCCGGCTCTGAAATGCTCTGGGCGGCTATGATGCCTACAGCATCACCCGGTTCGTACAGGGACTCTTTGTATTTCTTGGAAATCTTTTCCATTACTTTTTTCTTCTGCGAGTCTGTAAGTTTGCCTGCCTCAATGATAGCTATTGCCTGGTCCTCTATCTTCTTTGGAAGCTCCATCATTCCTTATCACCTTTCAAAGTCTCCATATGGCTCGCTATGATGCCATCAACATCCAACGAGCCCCATTCGCTCTTTGCAGGGTCAATGCCGTCCTCTCCCGGAGCGAACTGCACTATTACTCTCTTGTTGTTCCTCACTGTGCCGTCATATTCGACCTTGAGGTCCTGCATCGCATTCACGAGACGCCTTTCCATGTAGCCTGAGTGCCTTGTCCTGAGGGACTTGTCCATCAGGCCTTCTCTTCCGTTCATGGCGTTGAAGAAGAACTCAATTGGCGTTAAGCCGTCCTTGAACGAACTAGCAACGAAGCCGTGCGCCGATGGCGAAAGGGTGTCCTTGGCAAAATGCGGAAGCGTCCTTTCAGTGTAACCACGGTGTATCCTCTTTCCCTGCAACGTCTGCTGGCCGACGCAGCCTGCAAGCTGTGTCTGCGCCTGAACGCGCCATTATGACTGCGCAGTTGCTAGGCAGGCTCCTGTCTATTATCTTGCTCGTCTTGTCTAGGACCTTCCTCAGCTCAGTCATTATGAACGTCTCAAGGCTTTCCTCCACTGTCTGGCCGGGCAGTATCTCTATGGACCCCTTCCTGTATGAGGTTATTATGTTCTCGCATTCCTTCTCGACGTCCTTTATCTGGGACTTGATTTCCTTAAACGCGTCGTTTTTGATGTCCTCATCGGAAATGCCTATGGTAAAGCCGATTGTGTCAAGGTATTTTATCCCGAGTTTTCCTATCCTGTCTATGAACTCCCGCGATATTTCTTTGCCATATTCCTTGTCTATCTTCCCAATGAGTATCCCGACTTCAGTGCCTATGGCTTTTTTGTCTATCACTCCCTGAACGAGCTTACCGTCCTTTATTACGACTATCTTCCCGTCATTGCTCTTGAATTTGAGGTTGAGACCCTTTGGAAGCAGATAAGAAAAGAGTTCCTTTCCTGATATGTCCTTCTCCAACTCTTCCTCTATTCCAAGTGCAACAAGGAGTTGGATTGCGCGGGCCTTTGGCACAATTGTGCTGTCAAGAGTTAGCATGTAGTTTCCGCTTATGTGGTCCTGGATGCACCCTATGATCGGGCCGCCAAAGCGCGGAGAGCGGATGTGGTTCTCGACCATCATCAGTTCGACAGCCTCAGTCTGCGCCTCTTCTGTCTGGGGCACATGGAGGTTCATTTCGTCCCCGTCAAAGTCAGCGTTGTATGGAGCGCAGACAGAGAGGTTGAAACGGAAAGTCTTGTATGGCATTATCCTGACTCTATGGGCCATGATGCTCATCCTATGCAACGATGGCTGCCTGTTGAAAATGACTATGTCGCCATCCTGCAAGTGCCGTTCTATTATGAAGCCAGCCTGGACTTCGCTTGCGATTTCCTCTTTATTGTGCTCTGTGACCTTCTTTTTTTTACCATCCGGTCTTATGATATAATTTGCCCCTCCGAGGTGCTCAGGGCCAATCTTAACTATTTTTTTCATCTGCTCAAGGTTCATCTCGTTTACCCTTATGGGCATTGTGAGCTCCCTTGCTATTACCTCAGGAACGCCGACTTCATTTATACTCAAGTTCGGGTCAGGCGAGACTACGGTACGTGCAGAGAAGTTCACTCTCTTGCCTGTAAGATTGCCCCTGAACCTGCCTTCCTTGCCCTTGAGCCTTTGGGCAAGTGTCCTTAGCGCCCTTCCTGAACGGTGGCGTGCCTGCGGGACTCCTGATAATCCATTGTCAAAAAGAGTCGCAACATGGTACTGCAAAAGTTCCCAAAGATCTTCAATTATGAAATCCGGAGCGCCTATCTCCACGTTGTCCCTTAATCTCTGGTTTATCCTTACCAGATCGACAAGCTTGTGAGTGAGGTCGTCCTCTGAACGCTCGCCAGTCTCAAGAGTTATTGATGGCCGCATGCTTACCGGTGGAACGGGCAAAACTGTCAATATGAGCCAATCAGGCCTGCCGCCTTCTATTCCCAGCACCTTCAAATCCTTGTCAGGAATCCGCTCAAGCCATTCGCGTATCTCGACAGGATTTAGCTTTTTGCCGCCTAGCATGTAGTCATAAGGCTTGTTCATCCTGACTTTGGCCTGTTCAGATCCGCAGTGCGGGCACTTCTTCTTCACGGCAGAAAAGGCGGTTTCTTTTTCCCCGCCGGAGCTTCCCTCACCGGCATCCTCGCCTCCTTCATATCCAGTGTCGATTACTGTAACTTCGCCCCTCTTTACCAAGGCACGGCCGCACTTTTCGCAAGTCGACCTGAGAACGCTGTAAATTGTTTTTACATGCTTGACATGGATGACTGGCTGCGCGATTTCAAGGTAACCAAAGTGGCCATAGCATGTCCCCACACCGCCGCCGCACGTCCTGCAGCGCATTCCCGGGTCTATGACGCCAAGCCTTGGGTCCATAACGCCCTTCTCTATTGGATAACCATCCTTGTCATAGAGTTCCGGGAGAGTTATCTCGACTGCTGCCATCTTCTTTATCATTGATGGCGACAGCAACCCGAATTTTATGGAACTTACCTTGAATGACATATCAATTCTCCTCCACAGTCACTTTGGGATAGATGCAGAGCGATTCAAGCTCATCTAAAAGCAGCTTGAATGCGTAGCTCATCTCCACCTCGGTTATTTTCGTCGAGCCGCAGATGTGGCAATATGTCTTGTTTTTCATCCAGTCCTTCACTGCAAGCACTCCGCACTTGTCGCATATTGGGATGCTAACCTGGTCCGAAGAGAACCTCTCCTTGAGCAGAAGGCTTGCGCCGTGCGCAAGCAAACAGTCCTTCTCCATCTCACCAAGCCTGAGGCCGCCTTCCTTTGCCCTTCCTTCTGTCGGCTGCTTCGTAAGCAACGCCACGGGCCCACGGCTCCTTGCATGAATCTTGTTGGCAACCATGTGCTCGAGCTTCTGGTAGTATATCATTCCCATGAAGATCTCGACTTCGAGTATCTCGCCTGTCAGCCCGTTATAGAGCCGCTCCTTGCCGTCAGAACGGAATCCAAGGCCGAGAAGCTCCTTCCTGACGTCCTTCTCTTTTTCACCGTTGAACGGCGTGCCGTTGATCTGCCTTCCTGAGAGGGCGCCTGCCTTTCCGCTCACCATCTCCAGAAGCTGACCTATTGTCAATCTTGACGGGATTGAATGCGGATTCATTATTATGTCAGGCGATATTCCAGAAGATGCGAACGGCATGTCTTCAGGAGAAACGATGAGGCCTATTATGCCCTTCTGCCCGTGCCTTGACGCAAGCTTGTCCCCGAGCTCGAGAACACGCTCATCCCTTATTGTGACTTTCACAAGCCTGTTTCCGTTCTGCGTTTCCGAAAGGAGTACCTTGTCTATCACTCCCCTCTCACCGTGCCTTACGGTAAGGCTTGTTTCCCTGCGGTTCTGAATGCCAGTCATCAGCTCTCCGCCTCCCAAGAACCTGAGAGGCGAGGTTTTTCCGACAACAACGTCACCGCCATTGACTTCAGTCTCGGGAGGTATGAGGCCGTCTTCTGTCAGCATTGTATACGCTTTTTCGCTCCTGTAACCGCGTATGTCCTTTTCCGGTATGCGGACTTCGTCCTCCTGTCCACCCCAGTACCTCATCTCTTCGGACTGGTAAGTGCGGAAGAAGTAGCTCCTGCCAAAGCCTCTTTCTATGCTGGCCTTGTTTACCATAACTGAGTCTTCCATGTTGTAGCCGCCGTGGCATAGCAACGCTATCACGACGTTCTGCCCTGCAGGATGCCTGTCTATCCCCAGGATCGGGTATGTGTCTGTTGACACGAGCGGTATCTGCGGATACGAAAGCATATTGGACTTTGTATCAACCCTCAAAAGATAGTTGGATGCATACAGCCCAAGGCTCTGCCCGCTCATCTTCGCCCCGAAGTTTACTCTGTCGCCTCTGTTGTATTCCGCAAACGGTATCATCGAAGACGGCAATCCCATTATTGTCAACGGGTTTATCTCGACGTGCGAATGGTCCTTGCCAAGCTCGTTGTCGGAAAGCCCGATGTAGGCGTTCTCTTCCTCATCTGCATCAAGGTATTCTATCGCTCCTTTGTTGATGAAGTCTTCCCAGCCGACCTTGCCTTCCTTGAGCTTCTTTATCATATCATCGGTGAGCATTGACTTCCCGTCCTGCGCTATGATGAGGGGCCTTCTCACTCTTCCGGAGTCCGTGTTCACCGTAACTTCTTCGGCCCTGTCATTGGTCCTTATGTTTATCTGGTTTGACAGCGAGCCATTCCTCCTCAAGCGCCTGACTTCCTGCACGAACGCCTGCGGCCTTCCCGCTTTGCCTATCAATATTCCGTTGACAAAGACACTGTACTCCTTTGTGCCTTCGAATTTTCCAAGAATCCCTTTTAGCGTGTCCTTTACCTCCTGCTCGTCTATTCCTGTGGTTATCTCAGCCATCGTGGCAAGATATTTTCTGAGGCCTATTGTCGGCCCTTCAGGAGTCTCACTTGGGCACAAACGCCCCCAGTGCGTTGTGTGAAGCTCTCTTGCCTCAAAGTGCTCCTGAGTCGTGCTTAGCGGAGAAATAACGTTACGCAAATGAGCGACAGTCCTCAGATAATTTGCCCTTTCGAGCCGTTGGCTGACGCCTGTGCGCCCCCCGACCCATAGGCCGGTTGCAAGTGCGCTGTTTATGTTGTTCGTAAGGACGTTGCTCTCTACGATTGTCCCAACAGATGGGAGCTTTCCTCTCTTGGCAATCTTCTGGTAGTTGTAGACTATCCTTGCTATAAGGCCCCATCTTCCAAGCATTATGCTCCTGAACAGGACTTCAAGCAAATCACCGCTCATCCTCAGCCTCTTGTTTGAATAGTGGTCTATGTCGTCCTCCTGCAGCTTGTTTTCCGCAAGCTCCATGAGCTTCCTTGCTATGTTCCCGAGATACAATGCCTTGAGGACACGGTCATCCTTCTTCTGCCCAATGTGCGGCAGAAGGTACTTGTCTATCACCTGTTCGGCGCGTTCCTTGCGGTACTCCTTCTGGAATACCTTCATCGCCCTTCCTATGTACTCAAGGGCGTCAAGGATGTTAGTGACATCAGTCTCATAGAGATTTGTGTAGATGTCCTCGCGGTACTTGTCCTTCATTGTGACAGACTCTATTATGTCCTTGTCAGTCTCAAGCCCAAGTGCCCTCATGAGCACAATCAACGGGAGCTTCTTGATGTTCGCAAACGATATTGTCAGCATTCCGTCCTTCTTCCTTTCTATGACGTGCCTCTGACCCCAGCCGACTTTTTCGCTGTTTATCCTTGCGGACTGTATGACTGTCCCGCGCTGGACGTTCTCGAGGATTATTTTGTTTGGGGCAATCTCTTCCACCAAAACCAAGACACGCTCAGTCCCGTTTATTATGAAATATCCGCCGGGGTCCTCCGGGTCTTCACCTGCCCCGACAAGCTCTTCATTTCCCAGCATTGACAGCGGGCACAACTCGCTCTTGATCATTATTGGCAATTCGCCGATCTTCACTTCGGCGCGCTCCTGCTCAACGCCTGCAACAGTAGGTATCATTTCGAGGAACAGCGGCGCTGCGTAAGTAACGTCCCTCAACCTTGCCTCCATCGGCAATATCTCGCGGTAGCTTCCGTCGGCTTCCTTCACGCTTGGCTTGCCTATGCGAATCCTCCCAAGCTTTACCTTGAAGTCTATCAGCCTTTCGCTTTCCGGGACTATTTCCTTTATCTCATCGACAATCTGCTGAAGAGTGTAATTGACAAAACGATTGTAACTGTCTACTTGGTATTTGACAAAACCGCGCTGCCGGGCGAAAGAATCCAACAAAACCTGAAACCTGTTCATGTCCTTTGTTTCCATGCAATTACCTCACAACAATCCTGTAGTATATGGATACGCCGGCAGTGGGGCTTTTCCTCGTTGACTTTATAACATCCCCGTCCTTGGCGCCTATCCTCTTTACCACAGGGTCTTTTGACTTTATTTTTGGAAGCTGCTCCTTGGTGATATTGTATTTTTTGAGAATCTCGTCAATCTCATCCTTCTTCGCTATTTCCTGCTTCGGCACAAGCTCATGGTTCAACAGATCAAACTCAACTGTCATCTTTTCACCTTCCTTCACTAGGACTTTTGGCGGGCCCGACGGGGTTCGAACCCGCGACACCCGGGTTTCTTCCTATCATCCGGCCAAAGCCGTTAATAAGCTTTTAACCCAGTTAAAAGCCTCACCTTCCTCTTTGCGAAGAGGTATCCGGTGCTCTTTCCCGGCGGCGAATTCCTTATGGAAGCCGCTACCAGGCTGAGCTACGGGCCCTTCTGACTTGAC
>JACRMZ010000051.1 GCA_016219455.1 Candidatus Aenigmatarchaeota archaeon | reverse complement strand
CACTAGAAAAAGGCTGGAGATTTTTATCAGCAGTGAAAACGACATAATGGAGGCAATTGAACAATTTTTCGGCACCGATGTCCAGATGACAACAATTATGGAAGGCATGAAGGAAGAGGAGATAGAATCAACAGGTATTGAGTTGCAAGAAGATGTCCACCACCTAAGGGATATGGCATTTGAGGCGCGCGACCAGCAAGTTGCATTCCAGAAGAAGCTTGCCCAAGTCGAAGGCGACGCCAACATTACCGAGGCAATGGCGATATACGGGGAGGCAAGAAAAGAGTTCTATGACGAAAGATACGGGGACTCGATAAAGCTCATAGACAAGGCGCATGAGAGGCTTTCAGAGTCCCAGTCAGCGTCAACGAGGCTCAAGGCCCTTTACGAGTCTGCTTCTGTCGGATTAGTGGCGTTGATATACAACAACCTGCTTCTCATAGCCGCATTTGCAGCAACAGCAGCCGCAGCCGGGCCTGTTGCCTGGAAAAAGATCAGGATAAACGCGCTTTCTTCGGAGATTGAAAACCTGAAAATTGAGCGCGGGATACTTGAAGGATTGGTAAAGGAAATACAGACGGATTATTTCGAGAAGATGACGCTTCCTGAAAACACGTATTACCTGAGGCTCCGGAAGTTCACAGAAATGATAAGGGACATAGACAGCCGGTTGCCCCTCGTGAAGGAAGAGCTTGACAAAGAGTCAAAGCGCGCCAAGCGAGTTTGGCTATTTTTTCATCTCGTTTTCGTATGCGCTAAAAGCCTCGCTTTCCTTTCCCATCGATGACGCGACGCTCATGAGCTCGTTTATGTCCTTTGGGACACGGGAGAGCTTCAGTTCACTTGAAGCTTTGAGAAGGGCTGCTTTGCGTTTTTCCTCTGTCTGGGATTCTGCAGAGCGTATCTTTTCCTGTATCCCGGCTATGAAGAAGCACATCAATGACATTGACAATGGGACGAATGCGATTATCTTGAACAGTCCGGGAAGGAACATGCCAAATATTGCGGAGAATACGAAAAACATTATTCCGAACATCAGGAACTTCATCATTAGAGTTGTGTTTTTAGCTTTTAAGCCTTTCTCCCCAATACTTCCAGTGAGAGCGACATTTATCGGGACCGGGGAGGCGTTTGATGAAAGGCTCCCCAACACCAGCGTTCTCATCGAGTCAAAGATAAACCTTCTTCTGGACTGCGGCTACAGCGTGCCGAGAAGTCTTTGGTCGCGCAACTCAGGAAAGGACTTCCTTGAAGCCATTTACATAACGCATTTCCATGCAGACCACTATTTCGGCCTCGTGCCGATAATCACAAGGATGTGGGAGAGCGGAAGGACGAAGAAGCTGACGCTCATCGGGCAGAAAGACCTCAAGGAAAGGATTGGAAACATGATGGCTCTTGGATATCCAGGCTTCCTTGACAGGCTGAAGTTTAAGATAGCGTTCAAGAAAGCCTCCGTGCGTTTCCGGATAGGTGACCTTTCAATAAAGACTGCCCAAACGCAGCATTCGGTAAAAAACCTCGCAGTGAGGGTTTCTGATGGTAAGAAATCCCTTAGCTACAGCGGGGACGGCGTTCCGACAGAAGAGTCATGTGCCTTGTATGAGAGTTCCGATGCCCTTGTTCATGACTCATTTCTGCTGGACAAAACGATACCCGGAGTGCATCCGTGCATAAGGGACGTGCTGACATTCTCCCCGTTTGTCAAGAAGCTCTATCTTGTTCACATGCAGAGGGACCTCAGGAGGAACAAAAGGCTTCTTTCTAAAGTGACTAATGGATTTGCCAACGTTCACGTCCCGGATGCAATGGATAAAATAATGCTCTAGAAGACTTCAACTTTTATCTTCTCCTTGTCTATCCCCAATGAGAGAAGCATTTCCTTCATGTTCTTGGAGAACTCCGGGGCGCCACAGATGTAGTAGAGTGTTTCCATGTAATGCGGAACGAGGGATTTTATCATGTCAGCGTCAATCCTCTTCGTGAACCCCTTCCAACCGGCGGGGTTTTCCCGTGTCAGGGTGTAGTAAACCTTGAGGTTCTTGTGTTTCCGCGAAAGCTCGTCAAGCTCCTTCCTCGATATTATGTCGTTTTCCATTTTGTTGCTGAAGAGGAGCGTGAGATTGTTGTCAAGATTCTTGTCCAGGCAATATTTTGCGATGCATCTCAATGGAGCAAGGCCGCTTCCCGCTCCCAAAAAGGCGACGTTCTTGCCCATAGCCTCGGTGTATGTGAACTTACCCATGGGACCTTTCACGACCATCTCGTCCCCGACTTTCATATGGAACATCCTTGGAGTCAGCGCGCCTTCAGGATAGAGCTTTATCTGGAACTCTAAGTTGTCCTTGTCAGTTGGCGGTGACGCTGTGGAATAGAACCGCGTCACGAGCCCCTTTCCCGGGACTTCTGTGCTGAGGGCAAAATACTGTCCGGCTATGAAATCGACGTGTTTCCCTTTGGTGTCAAAGACGAAGAGCTTTACGTCATGCGTTTCGTCGGCAACTGCCTTCAACTTCAGCTTCTGCTCAACAATAGGCATAGGCACATATGGATAAACAAGCTATATAAATTTTCAGCTTTACACTAGGAAACCCCGAATTCTTCCGAGAAAACAAGCATATATTTGCAATATACCATATTTAGATAAAATGGAAGCGCCGGTGATACCGATGGGTGGCATAGAAGAGATAATAACTGCGTTAGACAGGGTAGCCGGAGACAGGACTGTCCCCAAGAACATCAGGAACAGCTGTGTTGGCTGCATCCAAAAGCTCAAGGACGGCCGCGGTGAGCTTCCAATAAGGCTCAATGCATGCATTGCAATGCTCGACGACGTGTCCAATGACCCAAACATACCGACACACGCAAGGATACAGGTCTGGCAGATAGTGAGCATGCTTGAGGTAATAGGGAAAAATTGATAATCAAAAGAGGTGGTTTTGTGTTAAGGGGTCTGTTGACGAGCAAGGAAGAGTTCAAGGAAGACGATTACATAGAGATTGATGTCGAAGCGATTTCGCCAAAAGCTGGCGCTGTCCACATCAAGATTGCGAAGATAAACTCATACAACGACGTCGAGAGGATCCAGTCCCTTTTGAGGGACGGGAACGTCGTTCTCGCTAAGATAAAGCAGCTAAAGGAAAAGGACATGTCTGAGCTCAAGCGTGCTGTCGAAAAGCTCAGGAGAACGTGCGTTGCATTGAATGGCGACATAGCCGGCGTTGACGAGGATTACATAATCCTTACTCCGCACTACGCGCGCGTTGCAAGGGAAGAAGTTTAAGCTGTTTTTTCGGCGGTCCCTCAACCGCCTCATTTTTCCTTCTAGCTGAAGCTAGGTGAAATAAAAAGCGAAAAAAAGAAAAACGCCGCAGTTGAACTACGGCTTCCTGTTGTGGAACATGTAGTCTGTTATTTTTCCATCCTTCCATGCGGCGTTGCTTATCCATTCGCCTCCCAAATTGTTGTCAAGCCAGTTGGATACAGCCGTGTCGAAGTCCTTTCCTTTCAGGTCTATCATGTCTGGATGTGCGTGGTTCTTTGGCACCATGTCGGTATGGGCGTGGTTTGCCGGAACCATTCCAGGATGTGCGTGGTCAGCTGGAACCATTCCCGGATGGTCATGAATTGCCGGGACATACCCCTGAGGAACCGTTGTGCCGTTGACTTTTTGGTTTATCGAGTTAAGGAGGCTCATCTCATCGTTGTGGTAGCTGTCCATCTGTGTGTCTAGCCCACCTATCTTGCCGTTTATCACACCTTGGTTTGCGAGGACATCGTTTATCTTGTCCCCACCGATAATGCCAGAGTGCTCGACTGCATAAAATGCACCTATGCCGAACCCTATTCCGGCCACTAACCCGCCTATCATCTTTCCATTAGCGCTTATCTTGTCTTCCGCAGTCCCGTAGGAGACGGAGTCTTCGTTGTGCGCATCAAAAACTTTCTTGTACATCACACCACCCCTTTTGATGGCTATAATGCCATGGCAAGCTTTATAAACTAAACCCACATCACTGTTTTCCAAGCCTGAAGAAAATGCCGTTTTTGTCTATCCACGCTTCCTTTTCCGGTATTATGGCATCCTGTGTTATTGTTATCCCCTTTGGGCAGCTTTTTTGGCAGGAGAAGTTGGTGTCGCAAAGGCGTATGCCCTTCCTCATGAGAAGCTCTGAGCGGTCCAGCGTGTCGAGAGGATGGGCATCCAGTTTTGCAGCGTAAACGGCATGCATCGGGCCAATCCATCCGTTTTTGATGTTTGGGCATGATGATTGGCATAGCCCGCATTCTATGCAGGAATCAAGGACATTGAACCTTTCTGTTTGGTGCGGCGGTATCACAAACGGCTGGCTCGTCTTTGGAGTGAACGGGAACTTCAGCACGTCTTTGCGTATTTTCCATATGTCCGGGTCGTCTGTCATGACATCCTTTATTATGGCATGGCTTCTCTTGGGCTCTATGACCATCTCATTTGTTTTAGGGAGCTGGGTTTCGCATGCAAGAGTCGGTTTCCCGTTCATCACAACGCCGCACGTTCCGCAGCGCCCGGCCCGGCAATTGTAGTCAAATGAGAGCGTCTCGTCGATGTTGTCATGTATGTGTATTAACGCCCCAAGAACGGTCATGCCCTCAACCCGTTCAATTTCATAGCTTTGGAACCTGCTTCCCTCATCTGTTGTCCTGAGGATTTTGACGGTAATATTATTCTCCATAAAGCTCCCTCATTTTCTCTTCCGGTATCAGCTTCCTAAGATTATCCGGAATTGGTTCTATGGGGCGTTTGGAGATGGAAATCCCACCGTGGCCCTTCTCGCATATTATGTTCAAAATCCATTCCTTTTTCCTTTTGGGGAAATCCGTTCGGAAGTGCGCCCCGCGGCTCTCCTTGCGTTCAATTGCGCTCCTGACGACTATCTCCGCAACTGCAAGCATCCCAACAGTCTCTATGGCCTCCTGCCACGCGACATTGCCCTGGCGAGCCCCGGAAACCTTCACGCCGGCTGACTTTTTCTTCAACTCCGCTATTTTTTCCAGCGTTTTCTTCAGCCCTTCCTCGTTGCGTTTCATCCCCACATTAGACCACATATATTCACGGAGCTCTTCGCGTATGGAAGACGATTTTATCCCATTTTCCCCAAGCATTGATTCAATCCTTCCGAATTCAATCGTTGCTTCGGCTTCGCAGTTATCATGGCTGGCAGTCTTTGCATATTGTGCTGCTGCCTTTCCGGCAACCTTTCCTTCAACCTGTATGTCAGTCAGAGAGTTGCCGCCAAGCCTGTTTGCCCCGTGGACGCCGGAGCCGACCTCGCCTGCTGCATAGAGGCCGTGTACCCGCGTAGAGCAGGTTTCCGCTTCTGTCTTCACGCCGCCCATCATGTAATGATGGCCTGGCCGAACAATCATCCCCTCATTTGTTATGTCTGTATGGGCGAACTTTTCAAACTGCTCCACCATTGAAGCGAGCTTTTTGCGGACACCGTCGTCATCCAATAACTTGCTTTCGTCGACAAGCGCATGTAATTCAGCAGGAATAGAGAGCCTCTTCACTTCGTTCCTCCATGCATTCTTGCAGACTACCAGACGCACAGGTCCGCGGCCCTCCTCCCATTCCTTCTCTATTGCGCGAGCAACGATATCCCTTGGTTCAAGCTCCGGTTGCCCTAGCTTTCCAACATACATCGGAGATCCGTCAGGCTTCTTCGCAGTTTTCATGAACCTCTCGCCTTTGGAGTTAATCAAAATCCCGCCTTCACCTCGGCATGCTTCAGTAACCAGAATGCCTTTCTTTTCCTCAGGCTCCACCATGCATGTAGGATGGAACTGTATCATCTCCATGTCCATGAGTTCTGCCCCGGCCTCGTATGCAAGGTAAACGCCGTCGCCTGTGAGGTCTTTCGAGTTTGTGCTATACTTGTAAATTGCGCCGTTTCCGCCAGTTGCCAAAATGGCGAATTTGACTTTGAACAGAACGAGCTCTCCAGTTGGGATGTGGAGAGCAGTAGCTCCCACAACTTTTCCATTCCTCGTTATAAGCGAAGTGATGATTGTCTTTTCAAAGAGGGCTATATCCCGTTTGAGGACATCATTCTTGAGGGTATGTATTATTGCATGGCCCGTCCTGTCGCTGACATGGCATACGCGTTTTTCGCTGTGGCCGCCAAAAGCCCTCGGCTGGACGTTACCCTCGTCGCTCCTGTCAAATATGGAGCCTTGGGATTCCAGGTATTCTATGCATTCCTTGCCCCCAGTCACAAGCTTCCAGACTTTTCTCCAGTCGTTAAGAGCAACGCCCCCTATAATAGTATCTGCAAAATGCTTTTCCGGCCCGTCCTGCGGGCCTATGGCAGCGGCCATGCCGCCTTCCGCCATTACTGTATGCGCCTTTCCCATCCTGCACTTTGACACAATGCCTATTTTGGCGCCGTTGTCATGCGCGACTATCGCGGCCTTGGCTCCCGCTCCTCCGCATCCAATTACAATCCCATCAAGTTCGACGGTCCTGTATTTCATGCAGTCCCCTTCATGATGATGAGTGCGCTGTGTACTGTCACAGTAACGAGGCTTGCCCAGAAAAGCCTGCCATGATGGTTGTTGAGCTTCGTCTGGAACTTCAGCATCTTTTGCTGTGATTTTCCGATGTCCCTCTTTCCGCTGCCCATTGAAAACCTTATTGCGTGGCATGAGTAGACATAAAGGAACAGGAACAGCGAGTCCAGGACTTCAGTAACGTTGAAAAGCCCGAAATGCGGATGGATGTTTGCAGGATTAAACATCGAAGCGATTGCAGCGATGAATGTGAAAACCCATCCTGGTATGTTGGCAAGCGAGAAAAATGCCGCCCATTGGGACTCCGGAACGATGATGTGGTAAATGGTTATCGGGAAGTGGATGAAAAGCGTTATGAACATCGCAAGCTTTGCGAAGTATCTGTGGTAAGAGTCCACGGACCCCCCGTATGGGCAGTCTTTGCATGCCTCGTATTGCACGACTTTCTCGCCCTTGAGAATCCGCAAAACGTTCCAGCCAAAGCCATGGAAGTAATAGCACGTTGCCCGAAACGGCACAACAATGATGGCGAACAGGAGAAGCGGGTATGGGAGCAGTTCTATCATGCTTGAACAAATGAAACTCAAGGTTAAAAAACGTTACTATGCTATTTTCCGTATTTTCTGGGGTATTATCTTGCTTATTATTTCCCCGTTATTGGCGTATGAGTACTCCTTTCCGTATATCTCGACATCCAACCCTTCGTAATCGCCAATAGTTTCCGAAGGACAGTATATTTCCATCCCGTCGAGTATGTAGTTCTCGCCTGCTTTTGTCAGTTTCCCAGAAAAAATGGATTCTTTGGCCGGTACCCAATTGTAGCGTTTCTTGGCGTTGAATCCTATGTCGTCCCATTCAAGGCCGGTCATTCTAAACAATATTGATTGAGCATGGATATATACTACGGGAATAATTTTTGTTGTGTATACCGAGAAGTATTCTCCGAAAAAACTTGCCGACATAATAGGCCAGAAGGAAGCCATTTCACAGGCAGTTGCATGGCTTTCCTCCTGGAAGAAAGGGCGCGCGCTCCTGTTTGCAGGCCCTCCCGGATGCGGGAAAACTTCGCTGGCAAATGTCCTTGCGGCTGAAAACAACTTCGATTTGATAGAAATAAACGCCAGCGATTACAGGAAGAAAGACGATATAGAGTCAATAATAGGCGAGTCGTCAAAGCAAGTGAGCCTTTTCAGGAAGGGAAAGATTATACTCGTGGACGAAGTGGACGGCGCGTCTGGGAGGGAGGACAAGGGAGGCATAGCTGCAATCATAGATGTGATAAAGGAGTCGTCTTTCCCGATTATACTTACGGCAAACGATCCATACGACCAGAAGCTGAGGTCATTGAGGAATTATTGCACCATTGCCAAGTTTTCAAGGGTTAACACGAATTCCGTTTACTCATACCTGAAGGAAATTTCAAAGAAGGAGAATCTGGGGCTTGGCGACGATGAGATAAAGAGCGTTGCAAGGGAAGCGGGATGCGATCTTAGGGCAGCTCTCAATGACCTCCAAGCCATGTCGTTGGGGTCTGACAGGGAACGCGGCCAGCCGATATTCGAATCACTCAAGGTCATATTCAAGACCTCGTCATTGAAGCTTGCCAGGGAAATGGTGGATAAATGCGAACTTGATATGGGTGACATGTTCTGGTGGGTAGAGAACAACATCGCTGCAGAATATGAAAAGCCTGAAGAGATAGCCAAAGCGTTCGATTCCCTCAGCGATTTGCTCGCGTCTGTCGCTATAGCCAAAAAGGAGATGTACAGGAAATTCACTCCATACAGGTCGCCAAGGGCGTTTTTCCCCCAGAGAAGCTCTGATGCGAAGAAAAGGCTCGCTTCTCTGTTGCACACATCATCAAAAAGGCTTGATGAATACTCCGGTGTCTTGAAGCAGATGAAGAAAGAGGATTATATTAAACTGGGACTGAGTGAGGAAGAGGCTTCTTCATTCAGTTGACAATCAATGTTTCCTCTGCATTTGCCCTTTCCGATTTCACCGATATTATCGCAGTGACGGGGCGAGGGCAAAGGTCTGTGTAAGTTATGTTGAGGTAGATGCCGCGTATAGCGGCTGACTTTTCAGACATGTTTTTAAGTTCGATAAGGTTGGCATTTCCAATGGGGGCGGAAGATTCGCAATCGCCGCGAAGCGCCGCACGCGCCACCTGATCCTTTGCTTCGTTAAGGATGAAAAGCTCGCTTATTTGGGCAGGCGACGCGACGTTTGCAGCTGAGTAGCTTCCAAGCTGCGTCTGGATTGCAGACAGGAAGCTGACGACAACAACGCTTGC
The DNA here is from genome assembly GCA_016219455.1 of Candidatus Aenigmatarchaeota archaeon. Classification (GTDB taxonomy): domain Archaea; phylum Aenigmatarchaeota; class Aenigmatarchaeia; order PWEA01; family JACRMZ01; genus JACRMZ01. The sequence continues at coordinate 354 of JACRMZ010000051.1, read as the reverse complement.
GATCAGGAAGAACTGCCCTTTTTTCATAGCCTGACCATCTGCGCCATGGGGAGCCCCCTTATTTTCAATACCTTTTCGCTGTCAACAAGTCCCTCATCAATCAAAATGTTTACAACGTTTTTCCCAACAGCGTTTATTATTGTCGCTTCGCGGGAAAGCTGCACAATCTTGCGGGAGTCGCACTTCTCGTCCTTGTAGAAACTTTCCCTGACTTCAATCTCCAAGTCGCCTTCGGTGACACGTTTCCCGAGGACGTTTTCATCGCAAACGGCGAGCAAAAAGCTCGTTCCCATCCTGTGTGTCTTGTAGTAAAAAAATGTTTTTACCGTCCCACCCACAATAATAGTTCTCTTC
>JACRMZ010000067.1 GCA_016219455.1 Candidatus Aenigmatarchaeota archaeon | reverse complement strand
GGCGGAAGCGAGAGGAAAGCCGCGTCATGGGGCAACGCAGGTTTCATTTCCCCGGCATTCGGGCCGCTCTCTCCGACAAAAGCCAGCTTCTCAAAACTCCTGCACTGGATGGAGCCTTCTTCTGTGGTTAAAGTGAGAACAGGATTCTTTCTCAGGGAAACAGGATGGCTTCTAAGTTACCTCAGGAAAAGTTCCGCTATTTCTGGAAAGCCTGAGATGTCTCTCATGAGGGAGATGTCCCTTTACGGCCTGGAATGGTACTCAATGTTTTCAGAAAACCATGACATAAACATGAGGAAAGACGGTTTGCTGGAGCCGTACTTTGGCAAAGAAAAGTTTGACCAGAGGGTTGCGGAAATAAATGGGTACGGTTCAGGAATACCCTTTGAAGTCTTGGGAAAACAGGAAGTTGCCAAAAGGGAACCAATGTTAAACGAATGCTCAGGCGGGATTTTCTATCCTGAGGAGTCTGTGCTTGAGCCCGCGAAGCTGCTGAGAGAGGCGCGTGGCGAAGCGGAAAACAATGGCGTTCATTTTGCCAAAAATGACGTTGAGAATGTGAACATCATTAATGGTTTAGTGAAAAGTGTCGAGTCACAAGGGACGCATGAATTTGATTTGTATATAATGTCGAAAAGATATTTAGCTCCATAGAACGGTTCCTTAAAGAAAGCTATTCAGCCGATTTTAAAACAGATGATAAGTGGTATGGTTCGCGGCCATGCACGCCGGACCTTTTGCCGCTTGCAGGGAGAACTCGAATAAAGAACCTTTTGCTGGCATCAGGGCATTGCCGCCTCGGTGTGACGCTTGCGCCATACACTGCCAAAGTCATCTCTGGCATTGTGGAAGGGAGAGATGGAAGAAACGAGCTTGACCCCAGAAGGTTCGGGGTTTAGGCCTTAAATGCCGTTTACAATTTTTCGCCTTTTGGACTAAAGCGACAACGGCTTGTTGGAATGCCGTCCATAAGTTACAGTTATGATATCCTCCGATTCCCCCTTGTCCGGAGGCTGAATTCCCCCTATTATCTATTATAAGAGCAGATTCAATGACTTCTATAGGCGTGCTCTATGACTGGAAAATATGGGGTAAAGGTTTCAAGTGTAATGAACAAGGACCCGGTGACGATAGACGTGAGGGGGACTTTGAAAGAAACAGCAGACATTATGATGGACAGGGGAGTTGGAAGCATCCTTGTCATGGACAGGAATGTATTGAAAGGCATAATGACCGAAAGGGATATGGTCAGGGAGCTTGGGCAGCGATGCAGGGACCCCAAAACCACTGAGGTCGGCAAGGTCATGACCACCAACCTTTTCACTGTCAATCCTGACCTTGACATCAGGGAGGCTGCATCACAGATGCTGCAGAGGGACATAAGGCGCCTTCCAGTCATTGACGCCAAAGGCAGCATGATTGGAATAATAACTGAAAGGGACATACTCAGGGCAACACACGGCTCGTCGATGTTTTGGTAGGTTTTTTAAAATCAGTTTTCCCTTGGTGTGTGTATCATTCAATCAACTTTTTTCTTATGGGCAGATATGCAGTCAAATGGGGTATAAGTAGCTACTTTACCATAGTCACCATTAGGCAGAGGATATAAACCAATTCTACTGTACATTGCGTTTGGCACACGGCGATTGTAAGAAGCGTGTTGGTTAGTGAAAAAAAGGTGATTGCAATGTATGTAACTAGCATAATGACGTATAATCCTGTGACAATAGGCCCGGGAGAAAGCGTGAAAAACGCGACGATAAAGATGAGAACAAACGATATAGGCTCCCTTGTTGTCATGGAAAGCGGGAAAATCGCCGGGATCATAACAGAGAGGGATATTGTAAACTGCGTGGCGTTCTCTGAAAAAAGGGCGGCAGATATCCTAGTCGAAGATGTAATGAGCAAGATTGTGATAGCAGTTGACAGCCAGACATCCATCGAAAAGGCTGCGGATTTGATGCTCAAAAAGCACATAAAGAAGCTTCCCATCGTGGACGACGGGCAGCTGACTGGCATTGTGACTGAGAAGGATTTGATGATGGTTGTCAGGATGCTGCACAACATCCCAGAGGTAATTCAGAAGCAGAACTGACTGTGGTGATGGTATGATGAAGGGGTGCATGCACATGGGAGGGAAGCTCCTTGATGTCAATGACAATCTGAAATGCTTCAAATGCGGATTTCCTTTGGGGAAGGTTTCAGAAAGCGAGCTAAGGGTGAGGGGATTGACCCATGCTAGCTTTGCATGATTACCGGTTAAATACTTCGCGTAGAAAAAAGTGACAGGTGAAAAATGAACTCTTCAACGTTGCGTAAAATGGACATGATGATGTCCGGTGAAATGAGGAAGAAGTGGTCCAAATCGACCTCGATATTCAAGGACGATTCCACGGCGGGAAAAAACTTCAAGGGGCTCCCGAACCTTTACAGCTGGAAAGACTGGAAAATCAAAATAAGGGAAGAGAAGATATAGACCGGCGCCTAACCGAAGTTGCGTTTTTAGATATTTTGCCAACCTTTTCACATGTGTTTGTAGTAGCCGTCCCAGACAGACGCACATTAAGCCCATTTAAACCAATGTGCGTCATGCCCTGTCGGCATCTTTGGACCTATTGGGAAAAGGTTGGTTGGAGCCACCGGCGTGATTTGAACACGCGGCCTGCTGATCTCTTGCACTCACTTTCCCGACGGGAATCGTAAGATCAGTTTTCCTTTCCGCCGGCGCTTTTCATTGAGCGTCCCTTTGAGGGGGCTTAAAGAAAAGGGCCGTTACAAGTCAGCCGCTCCACCAGACTGAGCTACGGTGGCCTGCCCGACGGGCATCTTTGATGCACGTCCTTTTTCTAATTACTTTTGGTTTTGTATTTAAACCCTCCTAGAGCCTATTATAATCATGATGACTACAAAGATGGTCCTTATGTGGGTCCTCGGCGCCCTTTCCATGCTTTTTGGCGCCATGTTGGCAGGAAACGCAGACCCTGCAGTTTTGGGGGCGACGCCGACGACATACTATCTCTCACTTGCAATATCCTTCATACTCTTTCTGATAGCAGGCTTCATGTGGGTAACTGTTTCAGGAGCGATACGCGACAATTTGGGTTAGATAATCAGCTCGCCTATACCCAACAACCGTTCGCAGTAATGGCAACGGAAGCTCTGTTTGTTGGCCTGGGCGTGGAATGTCGGCGTTGCCTCAAAGTTGGAGATGCAGTTCCTGTTGGGGCATTTTGCTATCCCACGTATCACGCCAGGGATGTGAGCCTTGAGCTTCTTCTTGACCTTGAACCCGTTGACGATGTTTATTGTCGCTTCCGGCGAAATGAGGGCTATCATGTTTATCTTCTCTTCGTTCAGCTCTTTGTTCTCTATCTTGATTATGTCTTTCTTCCCGAGGGTCTTGCTGTCCATGTTCACCAATATTATTACGGGGTCCTGTGGCTTCTCGAACCCAAGTATCCTGAGCAGTTGGGGGGCGTGGCCTGCTTTTATGTGGTCGATGACTGTGCCGTTCTCAATCTTCTTGGCCTTAAGGTCGCTCATATTTTCATCACCGCCGCAAGAAGGGGAGTTCCCCTTCTTAC
>JACRMZ010000046.1 GCA_016219455.1 Candidatus Aenigmatarchaeota archaeon | reverse complement strand
CCTTTCTTGAACAGCGCGGCGTAGCTCTGCTCTTTGTCGTGCTCTCCCACAAGCCCTTCCTTGAGAAGGGTGCATGAAGAGAATGCTTTGAGCATGGAGTCTCTCCTTTCCCTGGCATTGTATTCGTTGCAGAACGTCGTGACTAAAATGTACCCGTTTTCCTTTACCACGCGGACAAGCTCGTCGATGTTGCTCAGCAAATGCACCGTGTCTATTGACACAAGGAACCCGAAGCTTTTGTCCTTGAACGGAAGCCTGTTTCCGTTCGCGTCTACGATAGTCAGCCCTTCTATCGTCTCCTTCTCCCTCCTATCCACGTCAACGCCTATGACATTTGCCGTGACGCCACGGTCAATGAGGTGCTTTTCGAACCAGCCGTTGCCGACCCCGACATCGATTACCGTTATCTCATCGAGCTTTATCTTCTGCCTCATGGGCAAAAGGAAGTCAAGAAATATCCCCTCGTATTTTTTCTCCTGAGTGTCCTTCATCCACTGGGAGTAGATGTTTTTCGTTATCTCCATCTAATATCCATATGAAGGGGGTATTTAATAAAACTTCCTATAAGGTATTTTAAGGGTGCAAAATATTACACATTGTTATTTTATATCAATAAATGTAATTTACACTAAGCGAGTTTTTTAAGCACAGTTTCCTTATTTAGGAAATGTGAAGCTCTTCGAATTCGAGGGGAAGGAGATTTTCTCAAAGTACGGGATACGGATACCCAAAGGCGAAGTGATAGCCAAAGGCTCCAAAGCCCGCGCAATGGAGTGCGTCCTCAAGGCACAGGTTCTTGTTGGTGGCCGGGGGAAAGCCGGGGGGATAATTCTCGTGAAAGAAAACGAATTCGAAAAACGGCTTGCAGAGCTTTTTTCAAAGGAGATAAAGGGCGAGAAAGTCAACATAGTCCTTGCGGAGAGCAAGATAACAATACAAAAAGAGGTTTATGCCAGCATATCTGTCAACAGGGAGACAGGGCATCCGGTGTTCCTTGTGAGCGCGCAGGGCGGAGTGGATATAGAGGAGCTTTCAAGAACAAGCCCGGATAAAATAATACGCAAGGATGTGGTAAAGCCCGGCAGGGAAACTTTTGTCTCCATTGAAAAGGAAGCCGGCGTTTCAGGGCTGGCAGACATACTTGATAAAATATACAGGATTTTTGTCGATATGGACTGCGAACTTGTGGAAATAAACCCGCTTGCTGTCACGCCTGACGGGCTGGTTGCAGCAGACTCAAAGATAATCATAGATGACAACGCCCTTTACCGCCACGAAGGATGGAAAGGGAAGAAAGAACGTGAGCTTAGCGACTTCGAACGCGAGGCGACGGAGGCGGGGCTTTCGTATGTGGAACTGGACGGTGATATTGGCATAATCGGCAACGGGGCAGGCCTCGTGATGTCCACCCTTGATCTTGTCAACCTCTATGGCGGAAAACCATCCAACTTCATGGATCTTGGAGGCGGCTCCGGGCAGGAAGCGATGGAAAAGGCGCTGAAAATATTGAAGGAAAACACAAAGGTCAAGAAGATACTCATAAACATATTCGGCGGAATTACGAGATGCGACGACATGGCGCGCGGAATTGTTGCAGTCAAAAAGACGTTGGGTATTGAGAAGCCAATGGTAATAAGGCTTACAGGGACAAACGAAGCCGAGGCGCTGCAGATCCTGGGCCAGGAAGGGATTCATGCGACAAAGGATGTCACCCAGGCTATAAAGAACGTGGTTTCATTGGTGGTGTAAAATGTTCATAGACAAGAGCACGCGGGTGATAGTGCAGGGCATAACTGGAAAGCAGGGCTCGTTCCACACAGAAAGGATGATACAGTTCGGGACAAAAGTTGTTGCCGGCATAACGCCTGGAAAAGGCGGCCAGTTGATGCACGGCGTCCCCGTCTTTGATTCTTTTGAAACGTGCCCCAAAGCCGACGCGTCGCTGATGTTTGTCCCGGCGCAGTTTGTAAAGAATGCGGCTATTGATGCAATGAAGCACGGGATAAGGTTCCTTGTGATAATAACCGAAGGCGTTCCAGTCCATGACATGATGGAAATAAAACACATTGCACAAGAAAACGGGACAAGGATTATTGGGCCAAATTGCCCCGGAATCACGGTGGTTGGCGAGTCAAAAATGGGCATAATGCCGAACCATATTTTCAGGAAAGGCGACGTCGGCGTCGTCTCAAGGAGCGGCACGCTTACGTATGAAATAGTCAACGCCCTCTCTTCAAAAGGCATTGGCCAGAGCACATGCATAGGGATGGGCGGGGACCCTGTGATAGGGATGGGTTTTGTCCAGATTCTAGAAGCGTTCAACAATGACCCGGCAACAAAACGTGTTGTGATGATAGGTGAAATAGGCGGGAGCCAGGAGGAGCGCGCCTCCGAATTCATAAAATCCAAAATGAAGAAAAAGGTCGTTTCTTACATAGCAGGGAGGAGCGCGCCGCCGGGAAAAAGAATGGGCCATGCAGGAGCTATAATATCCGGGTCGTCGGGGACTGCGGAAAGCAAGATACAGGCGCTGGAGAGCGCAGGTGTCCGCGTCGCCAAAACTCCCCTTGAGATTGCAGATATAATCTGATTATGCCAATTAAAGCTGTTATCTTTGACCTTGACGGCACGCTTGTGGAGTTCAAGTTCCGGGTAAAAGAAGCAAAGCGGGACGCTGTCAGCTATTTGCTTTCCAATGGTGTTACTGGAATAACGGCATCAAACAGCACGCTTGAAATTGTGGAAATAGCAAAGGCGCAGAAACCGCAGGAATACGAGCAGCTTAAGGACGGGATTTTTGGGATATATGAGAAGTACGAGCATCAAGCGCTCCAATCAACGAAAATGAGAAGCTACGCCATCGAATCTCTCCGGGAACTGAAAAAAATGGGGCTTTCCCTGGCGCTTGTGACAAACTCCGGAAAACGCCCGGCAACGGAGGTTCTGGAAAAATTCTACCTTTCCCGGTTTTTTGCCGTCGTCATAACAAGGGATGACGTCTCACGGATAAAGCCGGACGGTGAGGGGATAAAGAAAGCGCTGTTTTCCCTCGGTGCCAGCAACAGGGAAGCGGTTTACGTTGGCGACGGCCTGGTTGACATAAAGGCGGCAAGGGACGCGGAAGTCCGCGAGATATCCATAACCAACGGGTCTGTCTAAGAAAGGGAGCTTAGAAAGGAGTCTCCGTGGATGATAATATCAGGACTTGAGGAAATACCTAAAATAATCAGGTCGCAATAATGATTCTGTTGGTCAACCGGGTACAAATAAATACTCTGCACGGTTTAGTCATTTATGATACATGCAAGCATTCTTGATACCATTGGCAACACCCCTATTGTAAGATTGAACAGCGTTTCTCGGGGATTGAGGTGCGAGCTTGCGGCAAAAATCGAACGCTTCAACCCCGGCGGGAGCGTCAAAGACCGCATAGGGATTGAAATGATTGAGGATGCGGAAAAGAAAGGTTTGCTCCGGAAAGGGAATACTATAGTTGAACCGACTTCCGGCAACACCGGCGTTGGGCTTGCAATTGCCGCCGCGATAAAGGGCTACAAATGTGTCTTTGTCATGCCTGACAAGATGAGCGCGGAAAAACAGCTGCTTCTTGAAGCGTTCGGCTCAAAGGTGGTTCGTACTCCTACTGCTGTAGGCGCAGACGACCCGCGAAGCAATATCTCCGTGGCAAAGCGTCTCGGGAAGAAAAAGAACCACTTCCTCCCGTTCCAATATTACAATCCCTCCAATCCCGGAGCACACTACAAGACCACTGGACCTGAGATATGGAAGCAGTGCAATGGAAAACTGGACGCGTTCGTTGCCGGGATAGGAACCGGTGGCACAATAACCGGGACGGCACGCTACCTGAAGGAGAAGGACAAAAAAATAAAAATCATCGGAATTGACCCCAGGGGATCGCTGTTTTATCCCAGATTCCACGGCAAGAAGGAGTCGCTAAACACATACAAGATTGAGGGGATTGGCGAAGATTTCATGCCAGGGACGGCGGACCTTTCCATTATTGACGAGATAATACAAGTCGGCGACAAGGAATCTTTTGTCATGGCACGCAGGCTTGCCAGAGAGGAGGGGATATTCTGCGGCGGGTCAAGCGGCTCTGCCGTCGTGGGCGCGATAAAGTACGCAAAAACGCTGAAAACGGGACGTGTCGTCGTTCTTCTCCCCGATTCCGGTGACCGGTACCTGACAAAATTCTTCAGCGACAAATGGATGAAGAAGAACTTCTAGGAGCGTTTATAGTCATCGATTGCCCTATCTCGATATTTGCGCATGATATCACCATGTTTGATGCCGACATCCATCATTGTTTTTAGCATCTCCCCCACACCAAAGGCAAGGCACGATAAAACACGTTTTTCCTGT
>JACRMZ010000045.1 GCA_016219455.1 Candidatus Aenigmatarchaeota archaeon | reverse complement strand
TTTGGACGCCGTTGGGAAGAAAGCTGTTGCCGTTGAGTTTACGTTCGTTACCAAATACTCTTCACTGGAGAGGGAACTGGCGAAGATCGAGATGGGCGGCGACGTTATTTACATGGGTGATGATTCCAATGACATACTGGAGCATTGGAAGGCAAACAAAGCATTCCCTGTAGATTTTGCCGTAAAAATCCTCAACGCCACCCTAAGGAAGTGCGTGACAAAGTCAATACAGCTTGCTGAGGAGTTCCAGCTTCCCCCACCGATAGACTATCCAACAGTCCTTAAGGGAGAGTCGCCTAAGCAGGACAACAACAAGAAAAAACCGTCTGCTTGACTACTTGCGCTTGAAGGGGTTGAATCCCCTCTTTTTCATTATCTCCTTTTCAATTTTGCTTAGTTTCTCTATCCCAGTTTCCAACTCCGTTAGGGCTTCTGCCTGCTGTTCTGGGCTTCCAATCCGTTCTATCTCCTCATAGACCTGCCCGATCTTCTGCCCCATAATGGAGGCGGCTTTTTTGATTTCATCTTCCCTATCCAGCGTCCTTATATCTTCTCCCATACGAGTGAACTCCAGGACGTTCTTCTTTACCTTATTCAATCTCTCGTTATCAGCCATAAGAACCAATAGAATAATTGTAAAACCACCTTAAAAAACCCTTCTAAACCAGCAAAAATAACGGCCTAATGTCATAACGCCGTTATATAACAGTATTTATATCGGCTTCCAGAACGTTAATTTAAGAGGTGACAGGACAATGGCATTCTTTGGAACCGCGTTGGATCTGGGAATAGCTATCTTCTTGGTCGCCGCATTGGCTGAACACGCGAAGCTAGGCAACAAACTCGAGAAGGCCTTCAGCTTCTTTGCTGCAGCTGGGGTTCTATTCGTTCTCCAGGCAGCATTTGGCACGTTTGCCGGCGCAGCTTTTGGGATACCGGACCTAACCGCCCTAGTGAACATCTTCAACATAGTGGGCGTTTTGTTCGTCTTCGTGGGATCCCTCTTTGCGGTCCAGAAGCTGGTAACCCAGTAAGAGACAGGGCCCCTTCCTTTGATTTAGGGGGAGGGGTTAGAGTTTTTTTATTTTTCCAGGCGGCCAAACGGCTCGATCCTTATGACTTCAATATCCTTGTCAAGGTATTTTGGGACCTGATGGCTAGCGCCCATGAATGCAATGCCAACACCTTTGAGTTTAGTGTTTATGGAACCAGCTACATAAACGTCCCGCTTGTCCATGATTATGTCATTGCGTTCATTGTCGTACCATTCATCGAACAACCATCTGTGCTCCGTTATGAGTTTTTCATCTTCAGTTTTTACTGACCTGGCACCGTTATCTAGAAGCCTTACAATATACTCCTTTCCCAGCGTCTTAACCTCTTTAGCAATTTCTCTGAGAACAGACTCACATAATTCATCATCACAAGTCATCCCATCCTGAAAAACCACCATATTTTTAGCGTCTATCTCGTTTTTGTCTAGTATGGAAATTATCTCAGTCCAGTATTTTGTTGCAAGCTTATCCACCTTTTTCTTGTTTTTCTTCTCCTTTCTTGTCGTAGGCGCTTCTGAGCATTCATCATAAAAATGGATTGTCGGTACATAGTATAGTTTTCTCATGAATGGCATTTGCTTCGTATCTATATAAGTTTAACCACTTACAAGTGGTATTTTATTTAGAAGAACCCCAAGAATCTGACAGCGCTTTGCGCAAGGCTAAGAATTGGATTCGGATAAAGTCCAAACGCTGCCAAGAGCAGAACACAGACGATTATGGCAGTCTTGGCGCCTGCAGGCAGCTCTATTTTTTCTCCTGTGTCATCAGAGTACATTGAGCGCACTAACCGGAAGTAGTAGTAGACAGAAATGCCCGAGTTAAGCACGGCTGCTACTGCAAGCCAACCCAGCCCGGCATCAATCGCAGCGGAGAATAGGATGAACTTGCTTACGAAGCCTGCAAGCGGCGGTATCCCTGCAAGAGATGCAAGGAAAATAAGAAGCGAGAATGCCAGGAACGGCGAGCGTTTACCAAGCCCCTTATAATCATCTATAGTTTCAAGTCCCTTCATTCCCAGTACGGCGGCTATGAAGAATGCCCCTATTACCATGAACGCATGCGTGAATGAATGAAACAGCCCGCCAATAAGCCCGAACTTGTTGACTGTTGCCAGAGCTATCATTATGTAGCCAGATTGGCCGATGATGCTGTATGCAAACATCCGTTTTACATTTGTCTGGGACAATGCGACTATATTCCCAAAAGTCATAGTTACCAAGGCAAGAACGGCCCATGGTAACATCCAATATCTGCTGAACACCAGAAAAGGTATAAAGAACACGAGGAAAAGAGCCGCAAACCCCGCTTTTTTGGCGGCACCTGCAAGCAAACCGGCTATCTGAGATGGTGCACCCTGGTAAACATCCGGAACCCAGAAATTGAACGGCGCTGCGCCTGTTTTGAACCCAAATCCGGCTGTAAGCAATATTATTGAAAACAATGCCAGAGGCACATTAGTCAGCGTCATCGTAGCAACATCGACGCTTCCGCCCGCGGCGTAAAGCAACGCCAATCCCAGCAGGATTATCGCCGAGGAGAAAATAGTTATGATGAAGTATTTTATTCCGGCTTCGCTGTTTTCCGGTTTCCTTCCAGAAACAATCAGCGCATAACTGGAGAGCGCAACCATCTCAAGTGCCGCATACATCGCCACGAGATTCGTCGTCCCGGAAACTAGCATCATCCCAAGCGTTGAGAGGGAAATAAGCAGATAGTAGCTTGAGTGTTTTATGTACGATGAAGAGAAAAGGACTATCACATATGCGGAGAGGAGGAATATTATATTGAAAAACACGGAAAAGTCGCTTATGAAAAGGACGCCGAAAAACCTCCCGCCAATCCCAGACGCAAACACGCTTAGGAACAGGGAAACGAGCAACCCTATCATGGACACTTTTCTGACATCCTTGCCGGAGAGGGCCATCAGAGCGGTCATCACAATTGTGGCAAAAACCGCAAGATAGGGCAGGACCGCTATCATCAATTCACCCGAAGACATTGATGCTGAGGGCGTTGGAGATGTTCAGCAGGATGGGCGGATAGACTCCCAGCAAAACGATGAAGAACAATATCATCCCTATTGGGAGAAGTTCACTGAAGCCGATATCGTGCCCATGGCTGTGCGATTCCGAGAAGATGACCTTTTGCATCATCCAAAGGAAATATGCCGCCGTTACAAGTATAGCCAGAAGCGCTGGAAGCACCATTGCCCCCAATGCAAGATAGCTTCCAATTAGTATCATGAATTCGGCTACGAACCCGGCAAAAGTAGGCAGGCCGAATGCAGCAAGGCTTCCTATAACCAGGATCCATCCTATTCTGGGTGTCCCAATCGCGAGGCCTGAGAGCTTGTCGACATCCCTTGTGCCGTAGGAATGATGAATCATTCCAGCAAGGGTGAACATCAGCGCGGATATCAGGCCGTGGGCAACCATCTCATATATTGCGCCTGCCAGAGCAATCTGGTTCAAAGAGGCAATCCCTAAGAGCACAAGGCCCATGTGCGTAACGGAAGAGTATGCTATCATCTTTTTCAGGTCTTTCTGGTTCATTGCCACGAAAGCGCTGTAAACAGAACTGACTAGCGCCAGAATCACAATATACGGCCCAAGT
>JACRMZ010000044.1:10515-17141 GCA_016219455.1 Candidatus Aenigmatarchaeota archaeon | reverse complement strand
GTATCGTCCGGCAAGATAAAGGAAGGCGCCGGGATACGGATAGTCAACGGCATACTCAAAGAACGGGATGGCGTCCGCGAAATATCGCCAGGCCGCTTCGGCTCCATAGAAGAAGCCAAGATTGATTTCAAACCTGTTTTATCAACACCTGGAAAACGCATCTCAACGCTTGCTGGCATAGAAGAAAACGCGTTGATGGAGATACGCGGTTGCCTGACAAAGGTATTCGAAACAAAGCCGTTCTTCAACGACAAGGGGAAAGAGGCACTTATGCTAACAGGAATCCTTGATGATGGAACTGGAAGCGTAAGGTGCGTGTTTTTCCGTGAAGCTGTTGAAAACCTTATAGGTGAAAAAACAGACCAGATTCTGCAGAAATTCAAGGAAAACGGAAGCGTTTTCGGAGACTACAAAAAGGCCCTCGGCCGGGAGTTTATAGTGAAAGGGCGGGCAAAAATGAGCAGCTTTTCTCAAACGGTTGAAATAATAGCAAATGAAGTTACTGCAACAGATGCAAAGCAAGAAGCCGAAAGGATTTTGGGGTCGATGGGGGGTGTCTGAAATGGGGGTTTTCGAAAACGAGGGGTTCAAGAACCTTCTGAGGGAACTTGAACGGCGGGAGCATGCAAAACGTGAGGATAAGAGGATATTCTTCAATTATCAAAGAAGTAGAAAATAAGGTGAACCAAAATGCCAAAGAAGCAGATAAAAGACATAGAAGACCTCCCCGGTGTGGGGGAAAAAACAGCTGAGAAATTGAGGGCAAATGGCTACAAGAACCTGCTTGCCGTTGCGACAACTTCTCCATGGGAACTAAAAGATAAGATGGGTGAGGGCTTTGGCGATGAGACAGCGGACAAAGTCATACAGGCAGCACGTGATGCAGTCGGCATGGGGTTCAAGACGGCTGAAGAAGCATTGAAGCACCGGCAAACAATAGGGAAGATTTCAACTGGTTCTAAGAACCTTGACACACTTCTTGGCGGCGGTGTAGAAACGCAGGCCATAACAGAGGCATATGGAAGCTTCGGATCAAGCAAAACCCAACTCGCATTCCAGCTTGCAATCAATGTCCAAAAACCCAAAGAGGAGGGTGGAATGGGAGGCGGGGCGATATTCATAGACACGGAAAACACATTCCGCCCCGAAAGGCTGAAACAGCTTGCGGAAGCGAGCGGTGTCGATCCCGAAGCCGCGTTAAAAAATGTTTTCTTCACACGGGCGTTCAACTCAGACCACCAGATAAATCTTGTTGAAAAAGATTTGGAAGAACTCGTAGAGAACAACAAAATTTCGCTTGTGATAATAGACTCACTCACAAGCCATTTCCGCTCCGACTATTCCGGAAGGGGGGAGCTGGCAGAACGCCAGCAAATACTAAACAAGCATATGCACGCCCTCCAACGGATGGCGGAAAGGCACAATATCGCGGTTTACATCACAAATCAGGTGATGGCAGACCTGAGCATGATGTTTGGCGACCCAACGAGGCCAATCGGCGGGCATATTGTCGGACATCAGTCAACATACAGAGTGTACCTTAGGAAAAGCAAGGGTGAAAAACGGATAGCACGGATGATAGACTCGCCACACCTACCAGAACAGGACACAATTTTCACCGTGACAGAGAAGGGCATCGGGGACCCGAAAGACGATTGAGCGGAAAACCGCTCATTTTATTTTATTCGATTAGTTTTCCTTGGGAATCCGGGCAGGCGAAAATTTAGTTCCGACAAAACGTCGCTATTCCAATACGATAAAAACGAAATCACGGCAACCCACCCCAAAGTAATTGCTCATAACTGATAACGGGGCGTCTAAATTATTTCCTTCTCGCTCACAATGACGAAATCCCCAACACTCCTGACTGAGGAAAACGGGACCTGTATGTTTCCTTTGTCGTCTTCGTGGACCTCAAGGTCGACGGCGTGCTTTGTCGGGCTTGCGATGAGAATGCTCATCAACTCACCGCTTTCCGGTATGAAGCTTACGTCACCGACGACTCCGAACTTCCTTCCAGACTCTTCGCTTATGACTATCTTACCCATTATATCCTTGGCACGAACTTTCCTGTTGTCATCCAGCATTATTACACCTCCTATTTGGGATGCGTTAGATACGCATATGCCCCATTATTTTATTTGCCCAGCCACTTAAATATTTACCAAGGGAGGAAAACGAACAAAATTGAAGCCAGCAATCCGCCAAAAACAGCCGAAATGAAATTGACCTGATTCTTATCTAGAAGCCCTTTGCGCTCAAGGGACGCGCCAAGAATAGAATCGATATTGCAGCCGGCTATCCCTCCGATAAACGCCGAAAACGCGCCACCTGCGCTGATTCCAACCAACGGAGCCAAGGAAGCCGTTATAAACGCACCAACGCATGATGCAAGAGTCCCCAATGGCGAGACGCCGCCATCAGTCCCCGGCTTCACACTGCCAAAACCCGTTATCAAACGGGCCTTTCCGGCCAACGGACCTATCTCGCTTGCCAGCGTATCTGACAAAGCCGTGGCAACAGAACCCAAAAAGCCAATAGGTGATGCGATAAGAAGAAATAACGCCGCAGGAAGACCGTTTGCAAGGACACTTCCTGCGCCCCGTTCACCAAAACCACCCTCCTCAATACCCATCTGCTTTTTTTGTGAGTATTTCCATTTTGTGGCGATATAACCGATAAGCATGAATGATATGAGGATAGACAACCATTGTGCGCCATAATACCACCATATCCAGGCGGCCAACGCAAAGGCTGCCGTGCTCCCGCTGGCATTAAGTATCCTAAGCTTGTATGTGGCGACTGCCACTACCCCAGATGCTATTATGGGAAACATAGTTATCATTTCCATATACCACCTTAAATTCATTATATAACGCCGTTAACTCTGTATGAACGCGTTTTTGGTCCTGGTGCTAAGCCTGTATGCATAACCTTTTCCCCACTCCCTTCTCTCGACATAGCCATCTTCCATAAGCCGATTAAGGATGTTATTCACTGAACGTGTTGCATCCTGCTCGCTTTTGTATTTCCATCCCCGCTCTTTGACGGTTTTAGCTATGTCTGCTGGTGTCATCTCTTCTATCTCTGAAAGAAGCTTTATCAGTTCACGCTGCTTGAATGGCAGTCTCCTAAGCATATCCTTGAGAAGCGGCTCTTCTTCCTCTTCCTGTTTTGTCGTTCCGATAACCCGCTCGTTCCTCTCTATAGCCTTTCTCACAAGGGCGTCGCAGGCCTTTAGGATTTCCCTTGGTATGCCACCCGTTTGGCCATATATTTCCTTTATGCAATCCTCAGTAAACGGGTTTATGCCGGTTCCTTTAAAATGCTCTATCCTGTTTTTTATGAGAGAGCGTGTCTGCTCCTCGCTAAGGGCCTCAAGAACGACCTTTGTGTTTATTCGTGTAGCAAGGGTCTCAAGTTCCTGCCTTAATTTCTCCTCAAACATGTCAAGACCCGCAAAAATTGCATGAAGCCCATCTACCTGATCTACCCACGTTCGTAACCACATTAAAACCTCTGTATCTGCCTCATGGGCCTCGTCAACAAGCAATAGAATCGGTTTTTTCATCCTTTTTTTGATGAATTCGTGGAGAGTTGACATGGTGTATTTTTTTCTGAAAATCCTCTCAAGAAATGAAGGCGGGAACTCGTTTATCAAACTCTCAAGAACCTCCTCTTTTGGTGGTGGCTTTGGAAAATACACAACATGATATTTCAACTCCAAAGAAGACTCTAAATTTTTAAGAAAATTGGTTTTTCCTGTACCAGGACCACCAGAAATAAAGGCAAATTTATGACCCAATTGAAGATGGTTTTCTATATCTCGCCGTTGTGGTTCAAAACCAACGAAAATGGAAGGTATTATGTTTAATGTAAATGGATTTTGAACCCACCCCGCCTCCTTAAGCCATTTGGTGGCCTGTTCCTCGTGAGGACTATTTTCGTTGGTTTTGTCCATTTCACACGACCTTCATATCATGTTTATTAAACGTTCATATTTTTATTCTTTTTCACATTATTATCACGTTACTTACATGTATATTTTCGTGAAGTTCACACACCATCACGTGACAATTATTACTCTTCACGTGATTATATGTGAACAAATGTGAATAAAATATGACACACGTATGACAATAACGTGAATCACGTGAACTGTTCATGAGTGTTTTGTGAAGGTAAAATGAAGACCGGCGTGAACTTTTTTATGTGATAATTGGTATTTGTGAGCACTTTTACCTGTTTTTAACGTATTTTACACCTAAAGTGAGAGTTATAGAATATATTAGCCCGATATTTTACTTAAACTGTGAGTGAGTATAGCAAAATTCCGGGTCTTTAGACCCTAAGTGAGAGTAAAAATCGATTTTGCGTTGTAACATCACTCACATCATTGAGAGGGTTTTAAGCTCTGTGAGGATGTTCTCAAGATTTTCCCCCCGTTCGAGGCGTTTTAGAACGCCTTGTTTGAGTTTGATTACACGAATACCGAAATAGTTGCCATCAGGCCCCCTTGCCCCGGAGCTTTGGGTTATCTGAGAGAGTGATTTTGAAATGTGATAATGAAGGGTTGATGGCGGTATTTTGGCTTCTTGGGCAAGCCTCCTAAGCCATATTCCCTGTGGATAACGCAATAAAACACCAACAATGGCTCTCAAAACATCATTGTTTGTTTTTCTCACACTGTATTGAATACCGTTCAATTATAAATTTGTTAATGTGTTAATTTTTCCGTGCGTTGCTTTATAGGTATTGCTGCCAGTACCAAACTCAAAGACTCTATTTATGAGCTCATTGAAGAAATACGGCCAATTTTACATGCAAAGTTTGTCGAGAAAGAAAACCTCCATCTAACACTGAACTTCCTTGGAGAGCTACGTGAAGATGAAGTTAACAGTGTGAAGGAGACGATAAATAACGTGAATGTGTCACGCTTTTTTATTGGCCTTCACGGTCTTGATTGCTATCCTTCACCAATGCGGGCACGGGTTCTTTGGATCGGAATTACTGAGGGTAGAGGTGAGTTAGAAGCACTTCTCAAAAATTTTAGAGGAAACACACCACATATGACCATAGCACGGTTTAACGAACCGATAAACGCGACCTCAATAGTTAACAATTATTCTACGCATTACTTCGGACGAATGGAAATTAATGAAATTGTCCTCTTTCAAAGCGTTCTAACGCCCAAAGGCCCAATATACATCAAATTTTGGTCAAGAATTCTATAACGGCGTTATGATTTCTTCTTATATTGGATTTTTTTCTTATCCCTGCGTTCCTCAACAAGGTCCATTCCTCTCAAATCGCCCATGGCCCGACTTATATATTCCTGCCTATAATGGAGAACTTTGGATAAATCGGATGTTGAAACCCAGCTCTCAGCAAGGTCAAGAATCTTTAGATGGATATCCCTTAATTTTTTTGTTTTTAATTCAAGGATGACTTCGTTAAGCTTCCTATCCATCGCGTCCAACTTGGCTTCAATTCTCTGGAGGTTCTCCATACATACACAACATTTGTAAGCGTTAAATAAAACGGCTGGCGTTTGGCCTTCCAAACGCCGTTGCTATTTTACTCCTGGGTAAATACCACCAAATTCCTAGGAACTCGTGTATTGCTTTCAATCTTCATTCCAAGGACATATTTGATGCCATTGTCCATTGCAAATCCGATGAGTTTCTGGTCAACAGAACCATCGAAAACGAGGGCCTTTGCCTCTTTAACGCCCTTTACAGCGCTGAACATCTCAAAATCCTCCTTTCCTCCCTCTGGGGCTGCTCTGGTTGGCCATGCACAACAGGCTGATCCGACTGGTTTTCGCTTTCTATTACCTCTACTTCGGCCTCCATAATCGGCTGCTCTCTTGGTTGTTCGCGAGGTTCATTGTGCACGTGCCGTTCTTGGCGCTCCCCTTGCTCTTCGGGGAAGTGCTGTTCACGTTCCTGGTGGATGTGATGCTCCTGCGATATTTCCTCTGAGCCAGCAGACTTCTCCTGGGCAAAGGCCACACTCTCCCTTAGGGCTTTGTGTATCTCCTTCTTCGTGAGTTCTTCGACCTCCTTGCCTTCAGGGGCACGGGCAACGAAATCTATTTCGCAGCCGCGGTGGACTAATTCACGCGTTATCAACTCACCGCCCCTGTCGCCGTCTGTGAACAGTGTCACATTCTTCTGTTTTGACAAGTCCACAACAGCCTGCGGTATGCTTGTGCCCTCGACAGCGATGGCATTCTTTATGCCATTCTTCAAAAGGTTGACTACGTCTGCACGTCCTTCGACAATGACAATCGAGTCGTTTGACCCCACAGCTGGCCCTGCCGGCAATCCCATGTATTCAACGACTTCGCTTGCACGCACAGCTTCCTTAATCTGTTCGCTTATCTCGTTTGCGTCAGGCATTCCCTCATCTATCATGTGAGTCAGAATTTCCTTCGCACGCTCTATCATGTACTTCCTCTTTGTGGAACGGACATCTTCGACTTTCGTTGTCTGGACTTCAGCATCACATGGCCCTACGCGCTCTATTGTTTCCAGTGCCGCTGCGATAAGCGCTGTTTCACTTGCGTCCAAAGAAGACGGGATTTCTATTTTTCCCATGCTCTTGCCTTCCTGGGTCTTTGT
>JACRMZ010000044.1:0-10458 GCA_016219455.1 Candidatus Aenigmatarchaeota archaeon | reverse complement strand
CTTCCAGTCCGCTGGAGTTCCCGGAGGTCCATATCCACGCCAAGCAGACCTTCTGTCTGGCCGAATATAGCTCCGATAACGTCGGACTTCTCGACTATTCCCTTTGCCCTGAAATCCGCATGAATAGTATACTTACTTGCAGATTGTGCCAATTTACTCATTTTATCTCACCTTTTTTTCATTTTTGTAAGCCTTACAGATCACGTAAGGCTTTTCCTAGAGCCTCGATTTGGCTTACTCCAAGCCTTATTGCCTGTTGCTTAAGCCTGGCTCTTGTTTTAGTGTCAATTCTGACACCCAAAGAAACCAAAAGAAGATTAAGCTTTCCCGCCAACGAGTCGCCTTCCTTGTCAAAGTCTGTGAGGATTATGACTTCCCCATACCTTTCTGAAACGTATGCGGCAAGGCCGTACAACGACCTTCCGCCCATTTTGACTATGACACTGCAATAGGGCGCAAGCGCCCTTTCATCATGCTTACCTTCGACTATGACAGGAGACTCAATCCCCTTTATGATTTCTCTTATCTTTTCCTTTAACAGTTCCCTTGTTTTCATTTAGGGACCATTCTTTAGCCTGCCTATAACACAGCGTTTCATTTCCCCCTGCATAGGGGAATCGAGCTGCTGATCGAGGCAGGCTACCTTAGTTTCCTAAGATATCTAATATAGGCGGCACAAACTTATATATTTGTGTTTAATTACTACCGTAAAGTGGCTATTTTACATAGGAAGCTAAAAAGTCCTTCAATTCCATCCCAGCAACAAGCTTCACGGACTGGCCCTCGCCTTGGTTGACTATGTCCTTTGGGAATGCTACATATGCCGGCGAGTTCAAAAGCGAATAAACAATGAGGGGGTATGCATTCCATGAACTTGCATACTCAATCAATGCCCCAAGATCCTTTTTGCTTAGGTAAAGCTCTTCCTTGAGCGTTTTTTTGGCATCAATGACAAACTTGGCTTCGCCTCCCCTAAAAACGAGTATATCGAACGGTTTAGAGCCTGGTTGTCGTTCGGCCCGGAGGCCAAAATCACGGAACGTGTTGCGGACTTTTAACTCAAAGTTATATCCACGCCGATAATTCGTTACCATACGCTTTTTATTTCACCTTCCCCATTAATAAATCGATACATATGGCAACGCTTAGGGTTGAGGATGAATGCGACATCACTCCCGTCATAAAAGTCAAAAACGTCCCGAACCCCCAAAACATTTACAGGGAAATAAAGGATATTTTGATAATGCGGTGCAGGCTCAAAGATGACCACATAAATGAGAAGCGGTACATCCACGAAAAGGGGCCAAAGGAAGAGAAGATTCACGCTTTCCTTGAGGCCTGGCGGCAGATGGACAAATTCACCAAAGTTGTTATAGAAATCACTGTGGAAATGGCCCTGCGGCCCGTGCACAAGGAAGACATTGAATATATGGGAGATGTCAATATGAAAATAGAGGGATTTGTCAGGACAGAATATCCGCAACGCACGGCAGTCCAGAAAAGCATTCTCTGGGACGCTTTCAGAACGTTTTATGAGAAGGTTTTATACGGGGATATTAGGGAAAACATGATGGATCTCTGCAGAAAATATGTCAAGATCCTGGACAATGAAGTAAGAGCTTATCTTGCCCTGATGCCAAGAACTGTTTGAATTTTTAGAAATTTGTTTTTGCCAAAGAAGTTATTTATAGTTAGAGAGAGTAAGATGTCTGTGAGTTCGTGTTTTGGGGGGTGTTTTTTTGGTTGTAGATAAATCTCTAGAAAAAGCTGTTTTCACTAAAGGCCCATTCGATAGGATTTACGAAAAAGAATCGTTGCCTTTCATGGTCATTTCAGACCCGCTAATGGGCTCTGGAGCATTTGACGAAAAAGCGTGGCAGGACCTTTGCAACGTGCTGGGGAAATTGTATGGTGAAGACGAAGGAGATTTATTTGTCCTTGGGGGGTTGATGGGGGAAAACGCCGATGTGAACGACGTAAAAACGTACCTTGATCTGGTCCCAAAGAACGTAAAGATTCACGTGATGTACAATTCCGTGGATGAGGGGCATGTGAAAGATGCTTACACGACATTGGTCGGAAAAGTCACGCAAGACGCCAAAACCGCTCTCAAGGAAGAGCTTTCCGTGCCGCAATACATACAATCTTTCATGGGAGAAGAGGACGATCTCAGCGACCTTTCCTCAAAATCCAAATTCCCAAAATCTGTGAAAAAACGTCTCATGGAAACTGCAGAGCAAGATTACACTGAGATGATAGCATCTCTTGGGGAGAACGTTGAAGTCCACGGTAGGGGGGAACACAAAATAACCCTGAAGAAAAACGGCCATGAGACAAAGATCCTCATGGGTGGCAATCTTACTGAGGGAAAAAAGCGCAACAAGAGCTCCAGTCATCTGACACGTTTGATGCACGAAAAGGGGCTCCACGGCGAAGTAGTAGACGCAGACTATGTCATTGACGGGAATTGCAACAACTTCAGATTCAAGCCTAATTCCCCCCAAGCCGGCGTATCGCCAAGATACGAGATG
Organism: Candidatus Aenigmatarchaeota archaeon; assembly: GCA_016219455.1. Taxonomy (GTDB): domain Archaea; phylum Aenigmatarchaeota; class Aenigmatarchaeia; order PWEA01; family JACRMZ01; genus JACRMZ01. The sequence continues at coordinate 7,927 of JACRMZ010000044.1, read as the reverse complement.
TCCATCGGGCCATTCAGCAAGACCAACGAAGGCGGATTTTCTTCCGGCGCTATGCTAATAGACCACGCCAAAACAACTAGGGTAACGACTTTCAATCTAGACAACATAGCCCTTGAAGACAACACACTCAACGCTGTCCATATTTCAGACACCCACGACGGCAAAGGCAACATGAGGATGGACCTTGCCCGCGCAATAGCATATGTTATGGACAACGACCAAAGCGTCGAGCTTGTGATAAACACCGGCGACGATTACCAAAGCATAAACTACCGTGGCGCGTCAACTGAAGGCATGAAACGCGCAAGGATAGACGACCAATTCGTCTGACAAGGGCGAAAAGGACAAAGTGCGCTTTTTGCCAACCGATTTCCTTTTGGAAGAAGAGGGGGAAGACTGTGAAATCTACAATTTCCCAATGAGGAGCCTCGCTGTCGGCCACGAGGGCTATGGAGAACACGAGTTCATGACAAAAGACGGTGAAAGTTATGGAAAAGCCATACTTGCGCATAAACTAGATGCAGAGGGTGAGAAACGCGACCCCACCTCAAGAACGATGCGCTGGCTTCACGAAACCGGTCGTGGAACTGGAATAAGAATGGTCTACCAGGGGCACTCACACATACCCATGAGCAGCAACGTCTATGACGGCATAGACATAACCGTAGGCGCAAGCATGGAGGCCAAGAATCGGGCCAAAAAACATTCATGGAAAACTGACTCCAGTTATGGCATTAAGACAGGGTTTATGGAACCCGTCCCAGGCGCTTGGAAAAAGTACATCCCTAAGGAGGGGGCCATTACAAACGAATTCCTCTCAGAAACCTATCTTAGGGAAATCTACGACACACGCGTGAAGGATGAAGTAAAGAAGAATGTTAAAAGAGTCCCGGATGATGTGAAGGACACGGTTTTCTAAATGCCGCCTTCCGTATAGCTTCCGGGGCCCTCCCTTTTTATTGTCCCTATGACTATTACGAATAGCGCTACTATGGACACCAAAAGGCCATCAACAAATCGCAAAGCCGCCAAAAGTATGAATGCGTAGGCAATCAAAACGCCCCCGACACCAAGCCATTCATAATTCATCCCACACCTCTATTTCCATTGGACTCGTTTTGTTTTTTCCTCTCCGTTCAGAGCGGTTCTGTTTAATTTACGTAACTTACTCCCGCACATGCTAGTAATATTTCTGTGGGATTTGCTAATTTAAATTATCGATAATATGAAAATAAGAAAATTTGTTGATTCTGATGCTCTGAGTACCTATTTAATTGTTCTAGAGAGCTTAGTTAAAGAAGTTTCAAAATATTACAGTAAAGAGGTTATTTGGCTATTGAATAAAAATGGAGTTCAATGAGACAATTATTGATAAGCGAAATTCTTGAAGAGTGCCTTTCAAAGGCCTCTCTATTCCATGACAAGGAGGCCCTTTCATCGCGTTTTTATCCCAATGAACTCCCCCACAGGGAAGAGCAGCTTTCAGCAATAATCCGTTCACTTACACCGGCCATAAAGGGCGAGGGTACTAACAACCTTTTCATTTATGGGCAGCCTGGAACCGGAAAAACGGCCGCAATGACGTTGGTAGGCAGCAAGATAATGGAAAGAGCCGGGGACAATGTTGTTGTAATCAGCATAAATTGCAGGATGGGCAAAGTAGCAGATACAGAGTACAGGTTATTGGCCGAGATTTCCAGGCAGCTTGGAAGGGAGGTCCCAGCAACCGGGCTTCCCACCCAAGAGGTTTATAGCATCTTTTTCCGGCTTTTGGAAGAAAAGTCAAAGACACTAATCCTCATTTTGGATGAAATAGACGTTTTGCTGGACAAATGCGGGGATGGTTTCCTTTATAACCTGACGCGGATAAATGAAACGCTTTCCGATTCGCGTGTATGTATAGTGGGCATATCCAACAATCTGCTGTTCTCCGATTATCTCGATCCCCGGACGAAGAGTTCGTTATGCGAAGAAAAAGTCCTTTTTCAGCCATATGACGCCGCCCAACTAAGGGACATATTAAGCGAACGCGCCGCTTTTTGCGAGGGTGTTATCGGCCAGGGAGTCATTGAAAAATGCGCCGCGCTTGCGGCGCAAGAGCACGGGGATGCGAGAAGGGCGATGAATCTTTTGAGGGCTGCAGGCGAAATCGCCGAGAATGCCGGTCACCAAGCAGTTATGGAAATACATGTCGATGCTGCCAAGAGGAAGCTTGATTTTGATTGCCTTTCAAACGCCGTCAAGACCCAGCCAAAGCACGGGAAGGCAGTCATCATGTCGCTTATTTCTCTCAAAGAGAAGGGAGTTGATAAGATACAAACAGGCGATTTGTATTCCACATATCAGCGTGTTTGCAAGCAGCTTTCACTGGAGCATCTTACCCCAAGAAGGGTTTATGGAATTACAGGGGAGCTGGAAATGCAGGGGCTGATGACGACTAAGGTCGTCAACAAAGGGAGGTATGGAAGGACACGGCATATCGAACTTTCTGTTAACGACGAAACCCTTGGGACTATAAAGGGCGCGTTGTCGGAGTATTGTTAAATAACTCACTAGTGAATACTGATAAGACTATGGATGCCATAAGAAAACATCTTGAAAATGGACATCTTTTATCCCCGGAGCTATATGCCAAGTTGGCAAGGGGGGGAAGCCTGCATTTTAACACGACAGACATTGTTGTCAGTGATGGCCACATAGTCGATTACAAAAATCCGGAGCGACGGGCTTTGTCCATCCAGGAAATAACAGCGCTTTATTCGGAAAGATACCGGTTTTTAAGTTCCATAATAGCCGACAAGATAAATCCGGTTTCAATAGACAAGCTCAGGGAGGGTAAAGCGGAGATAATCGGAATCATACGTGATGGCGAGATTGAGGACCTGACTGGCGCCGTGCAATACCAGTCCAGCGTTGCATTCCACGAGGACGAGGTTGTTGGCGCCAGGGGCGTTTTTAAAAACGGTGTTTTTGAGATGGAAGAGGTGATTTATCCAGACATCCCCCTTTCCAATTCCCCCAGATATGCGGAAAAGAGTTCCCTTATTTGCGTTTCCGCTGGCGATGTTTCCAGCATAGCAAAGGAGCGCAAGGCATTTCACATCCCCTTTTGTTCGTATTCCCTTGCCCTGGTCAATGGGCTGAAGATTCTCCACTGCCCCGCGTTTGCCACTGAAAAGGAGGCGATGCAGGCCCTGAGAAGAAGGCACCTTGCGCCGGCGTCAAAAAACCTTGCGCATGAAAACCTTTTCCTTTTGAAGGAGATACCAGACATAGTTTATGCCATCGGCCCAAATTTCACAGTGAATTACAAAGGCGTTACCTTCGTTTCTGCTGAGAGGGATAAAACAATCCCCAGAGACGTTGTCAAGATAACGCTTTCCAATCCCCGGACAGTTCCTGAAGTCCGGGACCGCATTCTTGACATCGCTGCGTGCTTTGAATCTGACATACTTTTCAAATACCGCTTCATGGTAGACAAGGGCATCAAAGGGATGGAATGGGTACAAGCCACAGGAAGGAAAGAAACCACAGGGATAGTGAGCTGTGAAGCGTTTGCCGCAGATTCGATAGAGCCCAGGGAAAGCGACGAGATGGCCGACCTTAAGACAATGGCCTTTGACATAGAAGTCACGGCGCCGCAGGAACGAATGCCGGATGCAGAAACCGACCCGGTGATAATAATATCATTCGCTTTTTCCCATGATTACAAGGGACTGAAGAACCACGTTATCGCGGCAAAGCCCGTTCCCGACGGCGAAGGGCTGGAAGACGAGAAAACGATGTTTGAGCGCTTCAATGACATCGTCCGCGAGTACGACCCTGACATAATAACCGGCTATAACATAAACAATTTCGGAAATGAACTACGGCACGAAGGTCACAGCAGCCGGAAGGGTCATAGCCGACGTTTACCCGCTCATCAAGAAAGCCTACCACATGAAACGCTACACGCTTAACGCTGTTGCGAATGAAATCCTGAAGGAAAGCAAAGTCGACGTGGACCACAAGGAAATCAAGATCCTCTGGGAGAGCCGCCGGCCCGAGGACCTAAAACGCCTGATTTCCTACGCGCGCCAAGACTCGAAACTTGCGCTTGATTTGCTCCTCAAGACCAACGCCCTTGAAAAATACATAGGGTTGTCAAAGGTATCAGGCGTCGTCCTGCAGGATGCAATAGAGGGCGGCGAAGCCACAAGAATAGATACTCTTCTGCTTTCGGAATTCGGCAAAAAAGGCATATTGCTTCCAAACCGGCCTGACGCACGAGAGGTTGATAAACGAAAAAAGGAGAAAGAGGAGCGCGGGCTGAAGGGAGGTTTGGTGATGGAACCCACAGCCGGCCTGCACACAGGCGGCTCCATACTTGTCCTTGATTTCAAGTCCCTATATCCCAGCATAATCCAGACCTATAATATTTGTCCTACCACGCTTCTGTCGGAAAACAAGGACCGCGGCCACGTGGCGCCAAGCGGCGCGGCGTTTGCGACAAAGGATGTGCGCCTCGGGGTGATACCTGAGATACTCGAGCGCCTGATAAAACAACGGAGCCACTTCAAGAAGCTTGCAAACACGGAAACAAACCCGGAGATAAAAAGGACGCACAATGCCAAGCAGATGGGCTTTAAGATAATGGCCAATGCCTTTTATGGGTATCTGGGTTACGAGCGCGCTCGCATATACATAATCGACATCGCAGGCGCAGTCACGTCGTACGGCAGGGTTTTGATAGGGGCGATGCGCTCGCACATAGAGTCGAATTTTGGCTACAAGATAATCTACGGCGATACGGATTCGCTGATGATAAAAACAGATATTCCTGACATGGAACTTGCGCATGCCAAGGGCAAGGAGATTTCAGAGACTGCAACAAAAGCCATCCCTGGGATAATCAGGCATCTCGAAGAGCAGTACAGGCGTGAGAATTCCGTGCCACTGGAAACCATGCCCGTTCCAAAGTGCGTTTTGCAGCTGGATTTTGAGAAGGTTTTCAAGAGCATGTTCATAGAAACCAAGAAGCGGTATGCTGGAATTGTAGTCGAGAAGACAGAAACTGGATGGAAGGACAAGCTCGATGTCAGGGGAATAGAAGTCGTCAGAAGGGACTGGTGCGACCTTGCGAGTGAAACAATGAAGAATGTGCTTGACATCATACTCAAGGAAAATGACCCCAAGAAGGCCGTCAATTTCGTCAAGGAGCGTGTCAAGGAACTGGAAGCTGGCAAGACGCCGTTGGCGAAACTTGCAGTCACCAAGAGCATTTCCCAGCAGCCCGAGAACTACAAAGGGCGGCTTCCGCACATATCGCTTGCAAAAAAGATGCGTAAAAGAGACCCTGCTAACGCGCCAGCAATCGGGGACAGGATAAGCTACGTCATAGTCCGCGGGACTGGCTTGATTAGCGAGCGCGCCGAAAGCATCGATTTCATCGAGCGCAACAAGCTGCCAATAGACTCGTCGTATTACATAGAGAACCAGCTGCTTCCCCCGGTGGAGAGGATATTTGAACCGATGGGTGTGATGAAGGAGGAGCTTTTAGGCATAGGGCGCCAGCACAAGATAACTGAGCTGTTCTCAACTGCAAAACGCCACAAGGACTTTGTTGAAGGCTTCGTTTCAGTCGTCTGCGACGGCTGCGGGAAATCCCTGCCCCGGCCAACGCTACGAATGGGCCCGCGCTGCGACTGCGGCGGCGAGCTCGTGTTTTCTGACGGAATAAACACGGCAAAGCAAGCGGTGTTTAACTAGAGGGTGAGATTTTGATAGAGCAAGAAAAAAGAAAAATGGATATGGGCAGGGCGGCTCTTAAAACAATTGTTGAAATAATGCAGTTTATTGGGGAAAGGCATAATTATGATGACAAAATTTCAGTTGTAGATGAAAAAGATATTATTCAAAAGTTCGGTAAACCTAATTATAATCTCTTTCATAAATTTTGTGATATTAGATATGATGAAAACGGGTCGTGTATATCAAAATATGTAACTTCTGTGTCTTCTTCAGACCCCGGAAATAACAATAAAAAAATACAGTTAAGAGACGAAGGGTTTCGAAAATATTTTGAACTGAGACAAGTTGTCGAAAAAGAAAACGTAAATCAATGGATTATGCGTGGAACAGTGGTTGCCCCTGTTTTTGCGGGTTTTACATTAGTTCTGAGTAATGCAACAAGTCCAATTAATGTTGCGTTGGTTCTTTGTGTGATATTTGTTGGTGTTATGATTTATCATGGAAGTCGTCTTTAGTTGGAAATAAAAATGGGAGATGGGGGCTTTTCCCCATCTTTATTTTTCCTCTCTGTGGCGCAATCAAGCAAAAATCCACAGAGCATTGAGGGCGATGCCCCCAAACGCCAGTAGCCAACCAAGCGGGTTGCCCATGATAACAAGGGCGACACCAAGCACAATTGATATACTGGCGGGATTTGTGGCTGTTATTGTTGTTTTCATACCACGCCTCCGTTCGTACCTGTTTTGGTCATTGACCGTATATGGGGACCCGTAACCGCAGGCTTACGGCTAACACGGAAGTAATGTTTAAATACAAGACGCCTAATGTTTATGGGGATAGAGGCATCTTGTATTTCTCTTATGTGTGAGTTTTTGTTTATTTTTACACCCCAAGGGGATTAACTAGGCAGGCTTTTAAAGGTTACTAAAAACTGCCACTGAGAGAGCCTTTTTGTTTTCCATGCGCTTTTTTTAACACTAGATTAATTAAACATTGAAACATTTGCTAAATGGGTTAACTAACCAACATCCCAAAATAATACACCATCGTCGGAACCATAAGCACGCCCATATTCAAGCTTCTTTTCAGGCCCCAGCGCGGTGCCAGTTGCCCGACGGCGCTTGATAACACGAGGACTAAAAGTCCGTTTATCCCTGTTAGTGCAAGTGTCAACGTTGCCAAAAGCGCGATTGTCCCTAAAGACAGCTTCCTATATTCTACTTTGCGGAGAACGCGCCAGAATACCCTTGCTGTTGCAAGCGACCCAGCAAACGCAACTACGCCAACAACGAGTGCTAGAAATACCAGAAAAAGGACGTCGTTGAGCCCGATGTTCATTACCTGCTTTATCGCGGCTGCGGCACCGCTCCTTGTTTTTCCGATGAGGTACAGGCTGATTATTGACATTAGCGATGACGACGTTGCTATCGCGCCCAATGAGGCAAGAAACCCTTCTTCCTTGCTTATCTCCTGCGTTAACGAAGCAGCAGTAGACGAACCGATGCCTGGAAGGATTCCAACCACGATGCCGGAGAGGAAGCCCGCTAAAGAGCCCTGAAAAATAACTTTCTTATCCAGGCCAAGCTCATCGCTTTGTATTGGTATGCTCGTTTCCGTTTTCAGCGATTCGATAAGTGATGGGATAGCGAACAGCCCTGTAAGTATCGGCAAGAGGATGTTTTCGCTGTAATCGAGAAATGCCATTCCCAGATACCCTGCAAGAAGGAAAACAACGACGGCCTTAATTGTGTTCTCCCTTACCATGAACAGCGCCACAAGAAAAACCAGAAAGCCTATGTGTTGGCTTACTATACCGTAAAGGGAGGGCATGGTAATCAGGATTAGCGGAAGAAACAGGACCATCAGGACAATTCCCCCAAGGGCGCCCGATGCGCTAAGCGCTATTGCCTCATAGCCGCGGCCCTGAAGCAGCATCTTGTGGCCTGGCAGCACGGACAATGCCGTTTCCTCTTCTGGTGCACCAAGATAAACGCTTGGTATGAAGTCGAAAAACGTATGAGTCACCGTTAACGCCAGAACAAGGGCAGCGAAGTTCAGCGGCGCAAATGGCACGGCAAGCAGCAGTGCCGAAACCGTGTTAACATGTATCCCAGGCATGAGCCCTGTGAAGACACCAAGCAAAATCCCAATGAAGGCGTAAAGGGCAATTTCAAAAATCATGGCTTTCTCGCCAGAA
>JACRMZ010000066.1 GCA_016219455.1 Candidatus Aenigmatarchaeota archaeon | reverse complement strand
AGGAAATTGGCTTAGAGGAACTGATTGAGGAAGTTGTAAATGAAAGATGGGGCGACATGGCCCAGATTGTGACTGACATCAAAGACGAGGTAAAGGGAGTCCAGGAGCAGGTAGCAGGCTTTGAAGGCAGGGTATCCTCTATTGAATCCAGCTCAGGCGGGGAGAAAGAGGACGTGATGAAACGCTTTGAGGAGATGGAGATGAAAGTCGAGTCCCTTGAAGGCAAGGTCTCAAGCATGGAAAAGATGCTCAAGGAAATCCTTCCCTCACTGACAGACAATGTCAGGAACCTTAGCAGGACGCTGGGAAAGCCAAAAATCGACAAGGACGATTTTGACCTCTAGGCAAAACTTTTCTCCAAAGGGCTCCCATGCATAAAGTTCTTCTGTCACTGTAACCAGTCGAAAGAACGCTCTGCAACCCAACTGAAAAATTTAACTCGTTATGTGTTTCTTTTATTAAACTTTTCACTGGTCATCCGGATAAGCAATGCATCGCGAGGCACAATATAATATCCGTGTGCGTCGGTGTGCGGGTGCTTTGGCAAATAGAGAAAAGTTTACTCTACTTCTTCTCAGCAGTCAGCCACCATATTATGAGTGCGATGACTCCCATGAAGAACAGAAGCGGGAACTGTGTCGGGTCCACGCTGATGAACCTGATGCCAAGAATGTCAAACCCGCCGCTGCCTGCAAAAAGCAGCCCGGCTATGATTATCACCAGCACTGCGAATGTCTTGCCATGGGCTTCGAAAATGCTTGTAGGAACATCGCCCATTATTACTTTACCTGACGGGTCTTGGCCAATAGGCCCTTTTTTCATGCTCTTGACTCCCAAAAGCTCTATCAATATTATGAACACGAGAAGTGCAGAGACTACGATGACAAAGCCCATGCTTAGCTGGGTCAGCCTTCCTATGATTGTCGGCGCTACCGGAAGGATGGCGAACGCCGAAACAAGTGATATCACCGCACGCGCGGAATTGCTCTTTGGTATGCCGCCATTCCCAGTGTGGCTGAGTATCCCGTAAACCACAGCGAAAACAAAGAGCCACGGGAGCAGGTAAACGAAGAACTCGCTTCCAACGAGTGTCTGGATTTCTCCACCGCCAAACTGCGCATACATGAATCCCATATTATCCGCCCTTAGCCGCTATGAACCATATACCCACTACCATGACTGCAAGGAAGAACAGGAGGTTTAAAGACCCCAGACCGATGCTAAACTTCCAGCCCAGTATGTCCAATCCGCCGGCTCCTAAGAATATTAGGACGGACAGGATTAATAAGATTATTGCAAACTCCTTGGCGTGCTGCTCGAAGATTGTGGCACGGTCACCGCCCTTAATCCCGGTTACCTCGATGAATATCACTGCTATCAACGCACCGCTGATTAGGATAACGAACGATTTCACAAGCCCAGTAAGGAACGGCGCTATTATGGCTCCTGTAGGCAGGACGAAGAACGCTATCGCTATCGCTATTACGGCGCGAGCGCTCTTGCTCCTTGGAAGGTCATAGTGCTCGAGTAGTCCATAAGTAAGCGCAAGCGTGAGGAGCCACGGGAGTATGTAAGCGAAGAATCCTGCCGTTTCCAGGCCCTGAACCATTGTTTCAACGCCAGACATAATAACACTACCCCTTTAGGAGTAATTAAGCTTATCCGCCCCGCCTCTTCAATTCCTGCTCTACGAGTATGTTGACTGCATCCCTGTGGCTGTGCTCATAGGCGTAATAGAATATTATCAATAGGAAGATTATCCCGACGACTATCAGGAGCTCGTTGTCCCTGAGGCCAAACAGTTCAATGTCAGTGAAGTAACCGAGGCTTATGAGCATAAGCGCGACAAGCAGGATGATGCCAAGAACGGCCATCACCAGCATCTCATTGCCCTTATACTTTCCCTTCCTCATCCCCAAGATGTCAGACGCGAACAGCACAAGGAAGAGCGCAACGAAGAACCATAGAAGCGAGCCGAAGTTGGCATAGAACATATCAAGGAACGGCTGGTATCCGGCGCCAAACGCCGCGAAGACGAAAGACAATATTATGTTGACCTTGTTTCCCCACCTGAGGGTCTTGATGCTTGAGAGCATTCCGTAGACTATGACAAAAACGAAGATGAACGGAAGGTACGGCCTGAAAGCTGGGTCAATGAGGAGGTCCTGGAAAGATACCATAGCTCACCTTCCATGAAGCGGCGTTTTGCAGCTGTGGCAAGCTGTGCTTCCAGGAGGATTTGAAGCGCCGCAGTTGTGGCAGATGCTCTTCATTTCCCTCATGAGCATCATCCTCATGGCAGGATTGTCGATTTCAAAAACGTCCCTCCTCAACTCATCCATTACCTCTGCCTCCGACATTCCGCGCCTTTGGAGGATCTTTATCTTCTTTGCTATGTCGGCGCCAGCCCTGGCGTACGCTCCACCCTTGGCAGGATGGATGAATTTAGCAAGCACAAACATGTAGAATGCCAGCAGCACCGCAGCGCTCATCCATAGAAGCGATAAACTCGAGAAAATCGGGTACCAGTTCATCTGAATCATGAAAACGTAACCGGCTATACCAAGCAGGGTCTCTATGCCCTTGTTTCCAAGGCCACGGAAAGCCATGTAGAAGAATACTATCAATACAACGTGAGGTATGAAAAGCGCAAACACAAAGTCGTGCTGGAAGTCGTTGTTGTAGCAGCCCCAGCTTCCGCTGCCCGTGCACTCCGTCAATTTTAGGAATCCTTCAAATATGAGGGTATAGAGGTCCGCCATTTTCCCACCTAATTATGACTTATTTTGGGCATAATATAAAGCCCCCTTAGTCTATGAGAAGCCCGAACTCGTCAAGTTGGCCTAGCGTTGAATACTCATTGTGCTGCTTCCCAATCTTTGCTGCCTTGGCTTTATTGAACGGCGCATACGCAGCAATCTTGGCGTTGATGTTGTCAGTCTCCACCTGCTTCATGTAAATGTCTTCTATTTTCCTGTCTTTCAGGTACTTCAGAGCGTACATCGTCTGCTGCATGTCGTTGTAATCAAACATCATTTCGCTGACAAAACTGGTGACTCCTTTTAGCGGGTATGCCAAAGATCCTATGTCAACAACGCCATCCCATACGTTGACGACGTTGGCGTACATCGGCTCCCCTGAGAGGTGAAGATTTCTTTGCGCGTCTATAACGACTACTCCTGCTCCCGTTGAACCACCCATATACTTGTCGTAGCCGGCACCAGCAGATCCTGCCAGCATCCTTCCAGCCAAATCACCGTAATTTAATGCCTCAGCCATTTTCACCACCTTCTAATAGTTATATGCTATCGATAGTATTTATCTCTTTATACTTAACACTATGTTATACTATTGCTTAATATCTGTTTACCCATGGAGGGTTGTTTGGAGAGTCTATAGATGCAAGATACATCCTTATTCTTGACCGCCCATCCTTGAGGCCTCCAGGCGAGTTCTCGTGGCCTGGACCATAGACGACCTCTGATGTTGCCAGATACCCTGTCTTTGCAAGGGCGGTGTTTGTTATATAACGGTCGTATGGCTCAGTGGGGTCGTCATCGACATGCATGAATGATACCTTTTCGGCAGAGCTTATGGAAAATGCCTTGTCATTATCAGCCGCGGGTTTTTCCCCCTTTAGAGACGCCTTATAAAAACCCAAATGTCCTTCAAAGTCAACCAATTCTCCTTTGTTATTAAGCGTTTTTGCACCTGTCTGAAGAAGCTCGTCTCTTCTAACAAACGGCCTCATCCTGTTGTAAAACACCTCTGTTTCAGTTGTGATTTTCATGTAACCACTAACAAGTAGTATATTTTTTTAAGTATTTATACCTTTGATTGCATAGTTTAGAATACACGGTGGGAAAATGTCGGTTGCCATAAAGCTTGCTCAAAGACTGGTGAACAAATCCTACATCTCGGAATTCATCGAGCTTGGGATCCATAAGGATATTTCGCCGGAAGACTATTTATTCGAGATTGGGATGGCCGAGACAGTGTCAAAGGAGTACTCCAAAGAGCTTGATGCCGCCAGGAAAGGCATGGCGTCCCTTGAAAAGGAAGTTTCCAGATACGAAGAGCTTTCCGGCAGGCTTGATGCAATAGTTTCGAGGTTAAACGCCGGCGGAATAACACCCGACTATTACCTTAAGACAGTTGAGATGGGAAAGCTGACTAAGAAAGAAATATCGCGGCTTAAGGCGCAAGTAAAGGTCTACGAAACCGAAGAGGCCGAGATTGTAAAGTACATCACGGAAAAAGTTGATAAAGAACTCAAACCCATGGAAATGCTCGGGTCCAGAGTCACAGATTACATGGAGAATCTCATAGACTGCGCAAGCAGATCATACTCGTGGGAAACGTACGAAAAGTACCTTTACCAGAAACAGCCGAAAGTCCAAAGCGCCGCAACAGGGAGCCTTGATGCCGGTCAATACGGCACAGAAATACTCGGGGCTTCTGTTCTTTCAGGGAAGTTTGGGATGAAACCGGCAATATCGCAGGAGCTCAGGAACGACTCACTAGAATACCTGGAAGAGATGGAAGGGATTCTTGAATACTCAGAGAGCGTGGCAAACCAAAGGACCAAAGACGGTGACATTGCATGGAAGCTTCGGTTTGATTCGTGGCTCCAGAGCAGGCTAAAGCAAATGAACCAGGAATTTGCCGAGTTCATGCAATACCTTCAGGCGAAGAAATCCGGCAAATAGGTCTTTTTAAGCCCCAAAATAGATATCTAACATATGCTCATAGAGAGCTACGACATTTATCATATAGGCGCCAAGCTTAGCGTTGGCATCCAGCTCAACGCCCTTAAAACAAGGATTCTAGAGCACATGAAGAAAGCCGGCTTCAAGATAGACCTTCGCGAAGAGCATGGCTTCATACACAAGGATATTTTGGGGTCAAAGAACGGCGTTTCCGTAGAACTCAACCATTCAGCCGGGGCGCTCAATGCAATAGGGCACGATGCTCTGGAGACTACAAAAGTCTTCAATGAAGCCATCGAACTTCTGGGAAAATCCGGATATGAGAGCCCGTCAGCTGTGCTATTTTATGAGGTGATATGACGAATTCGAAAAGAAACATAGGGAAATGGCTGAAAAGGTTCTTGCCTCAATTATTTGATACGTTTGATGTCAACAGTTTTCCCCATCTGTCATTTTAAATCCTTGGATCCGTTCTCGTTGTTAAAAAAATCGCTGTAAATTGCAGTTAAAGACATAATTAACTTGATGTCAAGTATTTAGCGAAAGGTTTAAATACGCTTTGTATATAGGTATTTAATGTTAACTTTTGCCGGGTGATGTTTTATGCCAAAGAAAGTGAAAGTCGAAAAGAAGTTTTCAAGGACATTGAAGGCCAAGGCGCCGGAGAAGGCACCTGAAAACGTAAAGAAGAAGGTCGTTGCAACAGGCTCGACTTGCCCAGACTGCGGTTGCACCTATTTCGAAGAGGATGAGGGGCGTGCCGAGATCATATGCTCCAAATGCGGTTTGGTGATGCAGGAGAGCATGATTGACACAACGCAGGAATGGAGGGCGTTTGATGAAGAACAGCGTTCCCGCAGGGCAAGGACAGGCGCTCCGCTGACATTCACTAAACACGATAAAGGGATAACGACAGAGATAGGCAAGGGTCCCGGAGAGCTTTTCAAAGTCCCGGCGAAGAAAAGGGCACAATATTATAGGTTACGGAAATGGCAAAAAAGGCTCGTAGAGAGCAAAAACCGCAACCTTTCCTTTGCGCTTTCAGAACTGCAAAGGCTGGTTTCGTACCTTGGCTTACCCAAGAACGTCCATGAAGAAGTCGCAAAGACTTACGAACGGGCAGTGGATAAGTCTGCCGGGAACTGACAATAAGGATCCTTCCCTCGCAGCCGGAAGACTATGTCCCAAGATTCGCGTCCATGCTTGGCCTAAGCGACAAGGTGCAGGCTAAGGCCACGGAAATCCTCAAGAACGCCAGCAAGTTCGATATCGTCTCTGGGAAGGGACCTACCGGCGTAGCCGCAGCAGCGCTCTACATTGCAGCTGTCCTCAACGACGAAAAGAGGACTCAGCGCGAAGTGGCGGAAATCGTCGGCGTGACGGAAGTGACGATACGCAACAGATACAAAGAGATAATAGAGAAGCTCGGCATAGAGGAAGAAGTCGAGCGCAAGGTCAAAGAGGAAGAGTAGAATTCACGGGGGGCCAAACGCCCCTCGGCAAAATTTTTTGTCACTAGGCTAAATCCTTTTGAAGACAAATGATGGGATAAGAAAGTGTTCCTTTAACTATTACAGATAAGGTAATACCTACTGTTCAGTGAATATAAATACTTTCTCGCCTATACACTTGATTAGTCAAAGGTGATATGGAGTGCTGTTAAAAAATCTACATGACCTCGTGAAGGTCGAAAAGCCAATGGTAAAGCGAGATGGCGCCACCGTAACGACCTGCTACTTCTATGAGAGCACTAACCAGTGCTTCGGTAGAAGGTGCTTCTGGGTCAAGTACGGTAACTGCCCGTTCTGCAAGCCTTGATTGCTTTTTGTATTTCATCGATGTTTGCATCAGTTTTCAGGCCCGTCGGTAGAAAATGGGTCCTGGAGGCCGAAAAACCCTGTTTCTGAAGATTCCCAACAACACTGTCTATCCTTGGCATCTCCTTTGTCAATGACTCGATATCATGGAAAAACGGGATTTCAATCTCATTTCCAATGGATTCTAAAAACTCTTTCTCCTTATTTGATTTTGTAAACTTGAGTTTTTCAATTTCATTTGCCACACTACCTGAACCGGAGTTTAGTGGCCCAAGATAGATTTTGTATCCGTTCCTTTCCTTCAGCGACTCTATGGCGCAGTCAGCTTTGTCCGAGCCTTTCTCCACTCTGCCGTACACGCGGAAGTAATGGCGTTTGGAGTAGGACACCATAGGAATGAAAGAAAAATCGTTCCTTGCAAAAGACGATATTATTCCGGTTATCAATATCCTCAGCCCAAGCTCCTTTGCCAAGTATCCCCTTTCTGACGGGGCGCCGTATCTCCTCAGGGAAACATTGGTGTAGACTCCGCAAAGGACAGCCGTGTCGGTAGCTGTAAAGGCAGCATAACCTTCTTTGCGGAAAGCCTGCGAACTTGAATCAAAAAATGGCGCCGGTGTTCCGAACGGGTCGATATCAACGAAGTCAAACTTTTGCTTCCTCAATATAACATTAACGTCATCGTTTGTTACATTCGCATTTGCTCCATTAAGTTTCAGGTTCTCTTTTATCGTCTCGACGCATTCGGGATTTGCATCATTTATCGTTACGTCCGCATCGCACTCCAACGAGTACCTTATTCCGCGTATGCCTGACGCACCGAAGCCGTCCAGCACGCGCTTTGCCGGAAATGCCTTCAGGAACGCGACGCTTATGTCCCTGTCAAATTCCATCTCCGGGTTGTAGAAGACTATCCCGTCTTCTGGTTTTTTTACATCCGGAACCATTACTTTTGCAAGACCTTCTGAAACTGT
>JACRMZ010000065.1 GCA_016219455.1 Candidatus Aenigmatarchaeota archaeon | reverse complement strand
TCTTTCATTTGAAAAATTTATAAACTAACCCTGTATGTCCACGTGTGCAACCCATCTATCTAAGTTTCCTTTTTATTGCTGACTTTAGCTTTTCTATTATCCCTGATATGATGTCTCCATTCCTCTCAATATAGTCTGCTCCTACGAAGAGCCCTTTGTATATGATACTGTTCCTGAGCTGCCTTAACTGATCAATGAGGTGCATCTCAGAATCAGAAAACTCGTGATAATGCTCATTAAGATATGCGACAAGTGCCTCGTGGCTTAGCGTCTTGTAGCCGTCTACCGCCATAAGGGCAGTTATCGCCTCTTTCATGACCTCATAATATCCTTCAATGACCAAAGGGGGGAACTTTTCAGCGTCCAAGCTTTCGATGGCTTTCAGCCTCATTTCCATCATCTTCAACAGAGACGCCGCCATCTCCTTGTCTGGCCTTACTCTTCTTACTTCTTCAGCAGACTCTTTCCAACTCTTCATCACAGCACCTTCAGGTAACCATAGACGACTATCCCGTTTATCACGTTGTTGAGAAGTTCTTTAGGCGCCTTTTTTGGATATGGCTCAAAGATCATATGTATTTTCCTCTTAAGCTGCCTCTCGAATGCCGCTGTCTCAAGCTCCTTTTCCGAAGAGACTACAAAAAGGTCTATGTCACTCGTCTCTACGTCCTCTCCACGGGAGGCTGAGCCAAAGAGCACTATGGCATCAGGGGTGAGTTTTTCCACAAGATATTCTATCAGCCCCGACTCCTGAAGCCTTAGCTGGACGTCCAGACGCCTGCGGATGGAATATGCTTCTGTCCTGCTAGCCGTGTAATAGGGATATATGCCATTTGTCCCCCTCTCCACAATGCCTTCCTTTGCAAGCCTTTCTACGGCCCTTTTGGCTGTGGGGAGCCCTACCTTCAGAGCCCTTGCCAATTCCCTCAATTGGAACTTCTTGGCAGGGCGGTCAAAAAACTCCCTTTGGATGAGATTCTTGATATCTTTTCGTATCATGTGATAACTTATAGTATCAAGTGATATTTAAACGTATCGTCATTAGTGCGCTGTCTATCCACCTTGCGCAACCAGTTTTCCTAAGCGAACTTGATGATTATAATTGAGCCAATAAAAACCAGCGTTCCGCCGATAAAGAAGTATATGTTCGGGGTGTAACGGAAAAGAACGTAACTGAACAGCACGACAAAAAACGGATACGCAATTTCTATTATGGATGCTGTTGCAGCTCCAAGGCTTTTGATGGCCGAAAAAATGAAAAAGCTGGATAGAGTCGCCAAAGCAACGGAAACGGCGATGAGTGTCAAGTTGCCTTTCACCGAAACAAGCACGTCCCTTATGGAGCCGTTGCTGAGAAATACTAACGGCAACATAATAATTGCCACTATAATTGAATCAATGAACAGAAGCGTCAGCGGGTCGACGTTGGCGAGAATCTTCTGGTCTATGGCATAAACCAACCCCCACGTAATTGCCGCCCCTGTTGCGTAAATGAATCCCGTTTCCATAGTTCTCACTCAATCAGAATATCCTTTCCCCTTTCAATGCCCTTGACAAGAGCGAAGGAAGCTCGCTTATCTTCACTCGCTTTTGCTCAGTAGTGTCCCTGTCCCTCACTGTAACGGAACCATCGCTTAGCGTGTCATAATCGACAGTGATGCAAATAGGAGTTCCTATCTCGTCCTGCCGCGCATAGCGCCGCCCAATGGAGCCTCCCTGGTCGTAGAAGATGTTATAGTCCTGTTTCAACTCTGAATAAATCTCGCGGGCCTTCTCCGGAAGCCCGTCCTTGTTAACCAATGGGAAAACACCTGCTTTCACAGGCGAAAGTTTTGGGTGTAGCCGCAAAACAATATTCTCGCGCTTCTCATCGAAAACGTAGGAGTCAAAAAGGAACACGAGGAACGCGCGCTCCACTCCAAGTGACGGTTCGCAGACGACATGCGGGACTACTTTGCTTTTGCTAGTCTCGTCAAAAACAGACAAGTCCTGCTTGGAAAACTTCTCGTGCTGGCGCAAGTCGAAATCTCCCCTGTCTGCCACGCCAGCAAGCTCCTTCCACCCGAACGGGAAGTTGTACTCAAGGTCCCATGTATCAGAAGAATAATGGCTTAGTTCTTCGCGAAGATGCTGCCGTATCCTAAACTTCTCCGGATTTGCGCCAAGGGAAACGAACCAGTTGAACATGGAAGCCAGCCAATAGGCGTGCCATGAGTTCCGTATTATGACTCCATCAAGCGCGTGCCTTATGCTCATCTTTTTTTCCTTCTCCCCTGACTTTTGCATACCCTCCGAGTAGACGAGCAGTTCCGTGCCGGCAACGCTGTCTACCCACGGGCAGCCCTTGTCCTGCGGATGGATGAAATACTCGATTTCCATCTGCTCAAACTCCCGCATCCGGAAAAGGAAATCACGCGGGGAAATCTCGTTCCGGAATGCTTTTCCCATCTGCGCTATTCCGAAAGGTAGTTTTACGCGCGTCGTCTCAAAGACGTTCTTGAAATTCGCGAAAATAAGCTGCGCTGTTTCCGGACGCAGGTAAGACAAAGAAGATGAATCCTGTATTGGCCCGACATTCGTCGTGAACATCAGATTGAATCTCCTAGGCTCGCCAAGCTCTGACTTGCATTTTTGGCAGCGGATATTTCTGGCTCGCAATGTTTCGCCCATCTTCTCAGGTGTCATTCCTTCCGTATGCATCTTCAGCGTGTCCTCCAGAAGATGGTCAGCGCGATAACGCGAGCCGCACTTTTTGCAGTCCACGAGGACATCGACAAAAGAGTCGACGTGGCCGGAAGCCTTCCATATTCCAGGATGCGAGACAATGGAGCCGTCTATCCCGACAATGTCATCGCGCTGATGGACAAAAGTCTTCCAGAACTCCCTCTTTAAATTGCCCTTTAGCTCGGCGCCAAGCGGCCCGAAATCCCAGAAGCCTGAGAGCCCACCGTAAATCTCTGAAGAGGGGTACACGAAACCCTTACGTTTGCAGAACGTCGCTATTTCCTCTATTGCCGGCATAATCACATAATTCCCGGCGGATATTTAAAAACAGAACTGGGACGGCAGATTGCAACAGCAAAGACTGAATACCGATTCTCAGACGGAAAGGCACTATTCTTGTAAAAATCCATTGGCGGAAAACGGGTCTCCTGACGGGTTTAAATAATGATTTGAGCAGTATTTTTTATTGGATGAGTACAAAAAAGCCTGTTTTGGCTGTTGCTGCCATTGTCATCGTTGTTGCATTGTACTTCATATTTTCCCAAACACCCATTGATAAGCAGGTCACGGAAAAGACAACTAAAAGCGGCCTTGAGATCGCAAAAGAAATCTACTCTTACATAGGGACGCAAAAGAACAAGGACGGCTTCTATGCGTACGCGTCCAACTGCAAGGGAGGGTGCCCTTTCATTGATTCGGTGTTCAAGAACGCGAATACCTGGCCAGTCTACGCAAGCGTTGGCATGTACAGGGCAACGAACGACTCCAAGTATCTGGATGCCGCAAAACGGGACGCAGACACGATGATAGCGTGGTGTGCTCAGGACTCCAGAGAATGTGTCAGGGTACTTTACCAGATAGACGCCCTTTACAGTGAGACCGGGGACAAGAAGTATCTGGATTTCATCAACACCGAAACGGCAGCTCTTCTTTCCCTTCCTGACGAAGCGGAAACGAACTTCACAATGCTGATAGCGATAGACTCTGTTGAGTTATCAGACTCGTACATATGGAGCGGTGACAGCAAGGCTCTTGATTCATCAATAAAAAAACTTTCACAGGCTGAAGCTCTTCTTGCAAACGAAAAGACCCTGTTCGAGAAGGACGGCAACAAATACCGCACGTTCTCATGCTGGCCGCAGCTTGCGAGACTTGAACTCTTCAAGTCGACAGACGACTCGAAGTACCTTGATGGCGTAAAGGCATTTGCCGCAAACAACATACCAGGCAATCTCAACATCTTCTGGATGATGACTGACCTTCAGCCATGCCTCGATGTCTACCAGAGCCTCTATGAGCTCACCGGGGACAAAAGCTACAACGCTGATGCAGAGAAGATTGCGCAGCACATCATAACGAAGTATTGGGACTCGTCATATTCGCCAAAGGTCTCTGGAAACAATGCGATAAAGTCCAACTCTGACCAGAGCTTCAGCACCATAACCGAAGCGTCGTACATGGCATACATGCTTAGCAGGATGGAAGGCTCAAGATTTGAGGTGAGGTGAATGAGGAACTCTTCTCTCTTATTTGCTGCCGTGATTCTAGTTTCAATCCCCTTAATCGCCTCCCTGGCAGAAGCCCACGCGGGGCTGCAGCAATCATGCAGCTACACGCATCCGCCGCGCGGCTGCAGCAACCAGCGCCCAATAATCTCATGCTACGGCTACTACATAATATGCCATGACTACTCGAACTGCAATGACGGAACAGCGTCCACCACAAACGCCTGCGCTAACGCTGACACAAGCTCGTCTTATTGCTCGTATTCAACATGTCCTGCTGGCTTTGCCGATGCCAACAACAACCCCTCAGACGGGTGCGAAACAAACCTGTGCAACAACAACGGCGTCTGCGACAGTTACGAAAACGCAGCGACGTGCCCTAATGACTGCTCCCCTTACACGGCAACGTTCTACCAGACAGGCGTGGCTCCGGGAATCGTCTGGAGTGTCTCAGTAGGCGGCACTTCTTACAATTCAGCTTCCTCCAAAATAACCGCGACTGTAACCGGAACGAAAGGATACTCTTACGTCACTCCTACCAACGATATCTCAGGCACAAGGTACTCATGCACCTCCGGCTGCACTGGCGCAGTATCAAAAGCGTCCCCTTCGGTAAACGCATCTTACAAATCCCAATACCGGCTTGACGTTTCCGCCATCCCCCCATCAGGCGGGTCAGTCTCCCCAACAGCGGGAAGCTACTGGCATGACCCGGAAGCGGGGGTCCTGATTTCCGCTTCTCCCTCCTCCAACTACGTCTTCGACTCGTGGGATGGTTCCGGTACCGGAAGCTATGGCGGTCCACTGAACTCCACTTCGATCACAATGGGTTCGGCGATAACGGAAACCGCATCCTTTTCCGATGTGACTTGGAAACAATGCGGCAGCCTCAGAATTGGGGAACCGGAAGATGCAAAGGCAGGCGCGACGTCGCTGAAGACAATAAGCGGGAAGCAAATACAGGTTGACATTGAAATCAACGCAACGCTCTGCCCGCCGATAAATGTGGAGGTGTTCCTGAAAAAATTGCCGCCTTCCGACTGGGACTACCAGTTTGACTGCTCGCAATGCATAGTCAGCAAAGGGAAGACTGTGACACTGCCGTCTAACAACATATCGAAAACGCAGGTTATCCACCTCTTCCTCAACGTGCCCAGCCACGCCTCTACGGGGTCATACAAGATTTCCGTTGCCGGAAGGAAAGCCTAGCATTTTAAGCTTCCAAGCAAATTATACTTCAGGGCTCGTGTGGTAACCTGGATAACCGAGGAGGCTTCGGAAAGCGCTTGCGGAAAATAACGACGCAATAATGCTTGCAGTCACCTCCGGATGCGGGTTCGAATCCCGTCGGGCCCACCACTTATCTTTCGTATGTTTTTGGGTCAACAAACGCGTTCAGTCCGCACTTCCCATCCTGCTTCTCTATCTTCAGGGCAGTTTCATCAACCAGCTGAATGAGGAATCTTTCCGTACTTTTCTCTGACTCGTAGCAGTAAACAGTTTCTGAAGGAGTCACTTCACCAAATTCCCTGTTAACCTCCCCGGAATGGGCAGGCGTGAAATGCCAAGTGCCTGGTTTTGAGATGACACCGCCAACGGAAACGACACCCATAATTGGGTTGGAATTGTCATGCACCAACGCAAGTGACTTTGGCCAGCCGTCGGGTCCATCGACTGCGTCACCGTAAAACCAGTTTCCCTGCAATGTCCCCTTCTTGTCCTGATTTATTTCGCCGCACTGGGGCTCGATTGTCCTTGGGCCCGCATAGCTTCCCAAATAATTAAGTTTTTCCGTTGCCTCTTTGGAAAAATAGCTGATGGGGCAGACTGCATATATGGCATGATACCTTTGCGGATTGGCAAATGCGGGATTTGGAATCCGTGAATCAAAAACCCACATATCCAAAGCGGCAGAAACCTTTCCGCCGGCAGTCCCTATTACCTCCCCTGCCTTGGCGCTGTACTTTATGTCGCTCCTGCACATCCTTGCAGTGTCGCCTACAGACCCTATAGGGTATTCGTTGCAGTTTCCGCCTTCTTTAATTAAGTTTTTCAATGCAACCGAAAGCTCAGACACATGGCCAAACTTACCCTTCACTTCTTTGCACAGTGAAAACTCTATTGAGTAGTCAGAGTTTATCTTTTTGCCATCCTTAAGGTAAGAGGATTCTGAAATAGAATATATTACAACCTCCCCGGGAGACTTGACGCTTGCTGCAATGGAGGTCCCGCGGCCGCCTTCCAGAGGCAAGTCTCTTTTCAGCATAAAATATATATGGTCCGTGGGTATCGTATGGTCTGGCGGGTTGAGATGACCCAACGGGTCGATGTAGTCATATGTGCCTTTTTCCAGTGGCGGGACAGTGAAGGTTTCATTGCCGCACGTTGGTTCATTATCAGAACCTGAAAACATTCTTTTGGGCTTCTGAATATTATCAATCCTGCCGTTTTCCCCGCCGGCAGTTATGTTGTCCGTGCTTTTCGCGCCTTCACGACTGACACCAAGACAGCCTGCTGAAAGGACAATAAATACAACAAAGAGTGCTGATAACCTGGAATGGCATGTGTTTGGGATACCTGACATCATATCATCCTTTTTTAATCGCTGGAAAAAATATCCCCGAATTCCCGCAGTCCTTGCATTGCATGCTGTTGAACAACGTTCCTTTCCCGTAGGCGTGGCGCGACGTGTCATGGGTCACGTTCCTGCTCTTGCACTTGGGGCATATTTGTTGTTCCATAACCTACTCAGGCGGCATCTCTATCAGTATTATGTCCGCTCCCTTGGATTTTATGGATATTTCCTTCTCCCCACGCACCTTTGCCGAGTCCTTTGAACCCATCTTCCTGCCGTTGAGCTCAATCTCGCCTGAAATGACAAATATGTAAGCGAGCCTTCCGGCAACGCTATGCGCAATCTCCTTCCCGCTAATGAAAGAAACGTAAAAATAAACGTCCTGGTTTATTCCCAGCGAGGCGCCCTTCCTGTTCTGGATGGGGGAAATTATTGGAAGAAGCGTGTTTGTCCGTTCCTCCTTTGAAAATCTCTTCTGCTCCCACGAAGGCTTTATCCCGTTTTTTTCAGGAAGGACCCACATCTGGAGAAGCTTGAGCTCATTTGTCCCGGAGTTATTGAACTCTGAATGGATTATCCCGGTTCCGGCGCTCATTCTCTGGATTTCGCCTGGCAGTATAACGCCTTCGTTGCCGAGGTTGTCCCTGTGCCTCAGCTCGCCCTCAAAAACATACGTTACTATCTCCATGTTTGAATGCGGATGGAAACCAAAACCCTTTCCAGGCTTTATCACATCGTCATTGAAAACGCGCAAAACGCCAAATGCCATGTTCTCAGGGTCGTAATAATCGGCGAAGGAAAAATGCCAATATGTTTTCAGCCAATCTTCCTCGTGGTAATGGTGCTTCGTTGACCTTACAATGTCTATCATCGGTATGAATTAATGCTCTTTTTTATAAAAAGGCTTTGCATGCTATTCCTTGCCGTTGTCTTTTAGCGTCTTTTCGTGATGGGACTTATCGGCTTCTTTCTTCCTCCTTAGGTCCTTT
>JACRMZ010000064.1 GCA_016219455.1 Candidatus Aenigmatarchaeota archaeon | reverse complement strand
TAAGGACGACTGGCAAGTTCCCGTCTATTGCCGCAAGGAGCATGCAGTCGCTTTTCACTCCGCGTATCGTTGCAGGTTCCAGGTTGGCTATAACGACAATCTTTTTCCCTAGCAGCCTGTCCTTGGGGTAATGCGACTTTATGCCTGCGACGCACTGCCGTTTTTCGCCGCCAATGTCCAGTTCAAGCCTGTAGAGCTTGTCGCTTCCTTCGATGTCCTCGATTTTCTTTATCTCCGCTATGCGGATGTCCAGCTTCTTGAACTCATCAAATGATACCATAGAACCCCCCTTCCCGGCTTTCGGCTCGTTGCTTTCGTATTTGCCCTTCCATTCTTCCATCTCAATATCATCAATCTTCTTCAAGAGAATATCGACTTTCCCAATCTTTCCGTGGACGTCGAACTTCTTTGCGTCATCCCATTTGAGTTCTTCAACATTTCCTGCAAGGCCAATTTGCGCCCAGAGTTTTTGCGATGTTTCTGGAAGGAATGGGTGCGAGGCTATAGCCAACGATTTGCATATGTTTATGCACGTCCTCATGACGCTTTTCCCCCGTTCCTTGTCTTTCCACGGCTCGCTTTTCTGGAAATGCTCGTTGCCGATTGATGAGATGGAAATTATTGTTGATAGTGCCTCCTTGAAGCGATACCTGTCAAGGTCTTTTGAAGCCATGTCTATTTTTTTTGACACTTCATCAAGAACGTGTTTGTCAGCGTCGCTGAGGGGAGCGTTTGGCACCTCCCCCGAATAGCTGCTCCCTATGAAGCTGAGAACGCGGTAGGCGAAGTTCCCGAAGTTCCCGATAAGTTCCTTGTTTACCCTCTCCCTGAATATTTCCAGAGTGAACTCCGCATCCTTTGTGTCAGGATAAAGGGCCATTAGGCAGTATCGCCAGTAGTCGCCTGAACGCAACTTTACTGCCTCGGTGCTGGTGAGTCCGTTGCCGCGGCTCTTTGAGAATTTAACGGACTTTGATATCAGGTACTCGGAACTGACAATCTCTTCCGGCAGGATGAACCCGTCATCAACGCCCATCAGCATAGAAGGCCATATTATGGAGTGGAACGGGACGTTGTCCTTCCCCATGAACTGAACAAGGCGCGTTTGACCCTTCCACCAGTCCTCCCACCTGTTGCCAGTCTTTGCCGCCCATTCCTTTGTTATTGAAATGTAACCCAAAACAGCGTCGAACCAGACGTAAAAAACCTTGCCTGTCATTCCTGGAACCTGGAAACCCCAGTTTGCGTCCCTTGTGATGGCGCGCGGCTTCAGCCCGGTTGCTATCCACCCGAGTGTGTAATTCTTGACGTTTGCAGACCAATCCTTCTTGGAAATCCAGTCCTTGAGCTTTTTGTCGAATTTTGAAAGGTCGAGGTAAAGGTGCGTGGTAGCCCTGAATTCAACATCCTTTTTGGAGCAGTGGACGCAGTATGGTTCCTTGAGCTCTTCAGGATTGAGCAGCGTCCCGCAATCATCGCATTGGTCCCCGCGCCCAAGGCCCGAGCAGTGGGGGCATTTGCCTTCTATCCATCTGTCGGCAAGGAATTTTTTGCAGTTCCTGCAGTAGGGGTTCTTCTCATCTTTCTCTATTATGAACCCCCTTTCCTTCAGCCTGGAAAAGAAAAAGTGAGTCGTTTCCCTGTTGAAATCATGGTCTGTTATCCCGTAATGGTCGAACTTGAAATTAAGGGAATGGAACATCTCTTCGACTTCTTTGTGGCTCCGGTAAACCAGTTCCCTTGGCGTTACGCCGAGTTTTTCCGCGACCACTTCAAACATAGTTCCATGCGAGTCGGAGCCGCAGATGAATATGGTTTTTTCGCCCTTCAGGCGAAGGTAGCGCGAGTAAACATCCGCTGGGAGAAGCGCCGTGACGTTTCCAAGATGCGGCATCCCGTGGACATACGGAAGGGCAGCAGTCACAAGGGTCTTCATAAGCTATTGATGATTCAAAGGATATTTAAAATGTGGAAATGGTGGGTTTTAGTTCTTGACCCCTCAGTAAATAGGTATGGAAAAGGTAATATTATCAGGTGTCGTGATGTTTGTTGTTGGACTAATATTATCAATATACGGTCTGCCATCAGATGAAACAGAACTAACCGTTTATACAGGAAATGCCATGCTAGATTCATTTAGTAGCATTTCACATTCTCCTATAGTTTCCGATGTTATATCAAACGGTAAAATCTCATTACAAATAATTGGCGTTGGCTCAACTGTTATAGGGATTTTAGTGGTAGTTTTTTCATTGATATCCTTATCTGAGGGGTTCTAGATGGAGTACATCCTTTCACAGCTGGACAAGGTAGCCGAAGAGGTCAAGGGCCTTGAAGAGAAGCGCCGAATGCTCGGCCAGTTCCTGCGGGAGATAAAGGGAGTCGAGATAGACAGCAAGGAGGTTCTTGAGAGGAAGATATCGTTTCCAGTGAAACGCTTTGACCTCAAAAGCGCGAAGATTATAGGGGTCGATGGGGGGCTTGTGCGCCAGGCCTACCATGCGATTGACCTAATCCTTACGCGAAGTGTCGGCGTCGCGTTCATTTTCAAGGATGGGAAGCTGGACAAGGTGGATTATTACCCCAACGCTTTCCCCTCACCACAGCTCACTGTAATTTCAGATTCCCACTCGCTGCAGGACCTCATGCTTGCCGCAAATCTTGAAAGGCAGCAAAGCGAAGTGAAGATGCTCACGGAAATGGGGAATTTGGGAGGGGATCTTGTGCTGGCTGACGGGAGCATAGTTCCGCATCCGATGGACAGGCCGAAGAACACCTCTCCGCTTTTCCGGAGATACGAGAAGCTCCTTGAGCTCTATAGGGAGCTTTATTCCACCAAGTCGCTTCTTGCAGGCGTCAACGAAGATTCGCGTTCAAAGCGCGTCACAGACATCCTGGCGGAAAGCATACTTGAACAAATCAAAGACACAAGGGTGGAGAATCTTTCATCCATATTGAAGTCGACTCGCGATTCAAACCTTCTTTTCCACGTCCTGAAGGAGGGGGAGCGAAGCTTTGTATTCCGGTACTCGGAAGAGTCCCAGATAATAAAGGACCTTGGCAGCATGGCAAAAAACGTCTACTCGTTCTACCTGAAGACAACATCGTTTGACAGGCCGATAAGAGTCGATTTCTATTCAGAGAAGGAACCCGTGCGCGATGCGGATAAGATAGCCGCCCTTCTCCTGCCAATATCATCGCACAACCAGGAGTATGGCTTTCCCACAGTGCTTGTTGAGGCAGATTCCAAGGCCCGTTTGCGGGAAGAAGAACTGGACGTTGTGCATTCATACATCGTGGACAAAGTCGGTTCCATCTCAGCGCTCTACAAGCTTAGAAGGGATTCGAGGCCGTTCTGATGCCCCGTTTCATTTTCCGCCTGAAGAACGCGTCTTTTGGCCCTAAAGATGCCAAGGGTCTATTGCAGAGGTCAAGGAAACTCCTAAGGGACGTTTCGATAATAGTGATGGATTGCCGCGTTTCCCACAGGGATATTGAGTTGGATATCACCTGACCCATCGAGAAAAAGGAAGATATCATGGCGTCCCTTTCAGGCATCGCTGTCCCCGAAGGGACAGACGAGATAACAGAAAGTAAAGAGGAGAAATTCGATGCAATAGAGCGGGGGAAAAAGCTGTTTGCCGAGCAAAGATATTGGGAAGCACACGAAGCGCTTGAATGCGCGTGGAGAAAATCCGAAGGCGATGAAAAGGAGATCCTCCATGCCATAATACTCATTTCAGCAGCGCTGGTCCACTCTCAAAAAGATGAGAACGAAGTCTGCTTTTCAATACTGACACGGGCACTGGAAAAGCTGGAAGGAAAGACTGGCAGTTATCATGGCATCGAGACGGAGGAGCTTTATGAGAGGGTGGAGAGGGCCGTTTCAAAGAAAAACGTTGAGAAGCTATCATTGGGGAAATGAGAATGGGAAAAAAAGAGGATTCATATTCCGGCTTGTTTTTCAGGTTCCTAAAATTCGGGTTTCTTGCATTTGGAGGCCCAATAGCCCAGATTTCCCTTATGCGCGAAGAGCTTGTGGAGAAGGAGAAGTGGATGGACCCCAATACGTTCTCAAAGGTCCTTTCAGTCTATCAGCTCCTTCCAGGTCCTGAGGCCACGGAGCTTGCTGTCCACTTTGGGTATCTTAGAAAGGGCAGGCTCGGGTCCGTGATTTCGGGGTTGGGTTTCATACTCCCGGGATTTTTTATAATGTTGATAATATCTTTCTTATATCACGCATACGGAGCGTCGTTTGAGTGGGCAAACGCTCTTCTGTACGGCATAAAGGCAGCAGCAATGGCGATGATAATATGGGCTATTTACAGGATATCAATGGCTTCCATAAAGACACGGCTGCATCTGCTTCTTTCATCAATCGCATTTTTCTCAACGCTTTTTTTCGATGTCAGTTTTGCCATCCTTATATTCATGGCAGTCTTTGCGGCTTTTTTGTTCGGTGACAGGAGGCTGTTTGCAATATTGCCCTTGGGAGCGTATCCGATGGCAAAAAGCAAGCTTTTCCTGATATTCATGCTCTCTCTTGAGGCAGGGCTCCTCACGTTCGGAGGGGCATATACATCAATCCCGTTCCTGGAGAAAGGAGCCGTTGTGGAAAATGGATGGCTTTCACCTCAGCAATTTCTTGATGGCGTCGGTTTTGTCAACACTGTGCCGACACCACTCATAATGCTGGGCACGTTTGTCGGCTACCTTGCAGGCGGCTTTTGGGCAGCTGTCATCTCCACAATAGGCATATTCTTGCCGGCGTTTTGCTTCACGCTTTTTGGCTACAATAAGATACTTTCAGTCCTTGACAATCAGAAGCTTCAATTTTCCATAGGATGCGTTACTGCATCAGTCATTGGGCTGATAGGCGCAAGCTCTGTCAGGCTGTTCCCGTCTGCCGTTCCCGATTACAGGGCTTTGCTGATAATGCTCCTTTGTGCATATTCGCTATGGCATAGGAAGCTTTCCCCTGCGTACCTTATAATCGTGTCTTCCATCATCGGGTTTGTCCTCATCTCAATCGGGCTATAAATTCCTCGTTGCTGAGTTATATTCGTGCCCGATTATTTCCCATACAAGCTCAGGGAAGAGCAGAAAGGGTTCATTGAGTTCTTGAGCAAAAGCATAGATGGCAAAAACGTCTGCATCCATGCCCCCACCGGCTTTGGGAAAACGCCGCTAGTCCTCGCGTCCCTTTTGCCCATAGCCAAGGAGCGCGGGCTGAGGATAATATGGGCATCCAAGACCGGCAACGAAACTGACCGCCCCATAGAGGAGCTGAAAAAAATAAAGAACAAGGGACACGGTGTCTATGGACTCTCTTTTCGTGGAAAACGCGAGATGTGCCTTCTCACTGCTGGTGTGAAAGGGCTGACACAGGACGAAGCTTCGTACATATGCAAAACGAAGGGTGAGGATATTTGCACAGTGAAAGAAAGCCTCGCGAAATTCGTCAAGGACCCGCTTCTTTATTCAGAGGTCCTGCAGTCATGCAAAGCCAGTTGCCCATATAAAGTACAAAAGCACCTTGCCCACTTTGCCGACGTAGTTTCCCTCAATTATAATTATGTCCTAAGCGAGGCAGTTTCATGGGCCGTGAGAAAGAGCTTCAGTTTCTCCGATGCTATCCTTGTCGTTGACGAAGCGCATAACCTTCCGCAGGCCGCCATAAACATGAATTCCGATTCGATAAATTACACGATAGCGACAAGGGCGATGAGGGAGCTTTCGCAAATAGATGACAAGAAAGCCAAGGAAGTAAAGGAGTGCCTGAAGAGAATCAATTCGGTGCTTTTTGAGTCGTACTCTTCGCTTTCATCAGATGACGCCGTTTTTGACGTAAACAGGCTCCACACAGACGGGATAGAGGATATGGTAAAGCTGATGGAGAAGTTCGGAAACAGGATAAGGAAGAAACGCCTCGAAGATGGCAAGCGGCCTTCGTCCAGTTTGCACAGGCTTTCGCAGTTCCTCACGCGGCTTTTCGCTACCGCGGGGACGGACGGCGTCAAGGCCATAGTGAGCAGGAAGGGGATAGAGATATTTGACATGCGCTCCCGCGAGTATCTGAAGGACGTCTGGGGAAAGTTCCATGCGTGTGTTTTCCTGTCCGGGACGATGGGGCCAGTCGAGGCATTTGCAGAGACTGCCGGACTGGACAAATACATCGGAAAGGCGTTTGATTCAAATTTTGACCTTTCCCGAATAAGGACTTTCATAACATCCGACTTGTCAACAGAAGGCCTGCAAATAGAAAGCGAGATGAGGGACGGGTATGCAAGCTCAATAGAGTCTTTCCTTTCAAACACGACAACAAACTCAGCGATATTCTTCTCCTCCTACAGGGTCCAGAACGAGCTTTCTGACATTGAGGGGCGCAGGGTCCTTGACGGTTTCAAGTCGCGCGCGACGAAAGGCGATGGCCTGCTTTTGGCAACGATGCAGGGAAGATTTGCCGAAGGCGCTGACTTCCCAGGGAGGGAGCTGGAAAACGTTTTTATTGTTGGTGTCCCCTTTGACAGGAAGAATACAAGGACGAGTCTGCTCCTTGACTACAGCAAAAAAATATACGGAAGCGAGAAAGGCACTTTCTACGCCTACATACTCCCTGCCCTGAGAAGGGCATCGCAGTCCCTCGGGAGGGCGCTGCGTTCCCGCGAGGATAAAGCGCTTTTCGTCTTGGGGGACAGGAGATACAGAAGGTTCCTTGAGCACCTTCCAGACTACATTCAGAAAACTGTTGTGACTGCAAGCTCCTCTGCGATTGGAAAACTTATGCAAGAAAACGCGAAAGGAAAGACAGAAGAAGGGACGACACAAGAATTGCCAGCATGACTCCGGAGACTGCTTTTGCGACTTTTGGCCCGTGCTT
>JACRMZ010000017.1:10660-12676 GCA_016219455.1 Candidatus Aenigmatarchaeota archaeon | reverse complement strand
CGCCGCGTCCCTGACAACTTCCCTCGCCTTCATACCGAAATCTATGCAATTGGGAGCGCACGCCTTCATGCACCTGTTGCATGGTATGTAGTTGGGTGGTTTGTTGAGGCAGTTTTGAATGTCTATCACATATGGCCCTGGAACGGCCTGCTCTATTGGAGTGTATATCGCTTTCCTTGAAGCCATTCCAGAATCGAACTCGTTTTTAAGTATCTGCGGGCAAACGGAAACGCACTCGTTGCATCTCGTGCACGCGTCGGTAACAAACCGTGGCTTCTGCTTTATCCTGACCTCGAAATCGCCTGTTTTTCCCTTAACCTCTGAAACTTCTGCCAGAGTCAGCACTTCTATGTTGGGATTCTGGATAACATCGCTCATCTTCGGGGCCTCTATGCATATCGAGCAGTCAAGTGTGGGGAAGTTCTTGTCCAGAACAGACATCTTGCCTCCTATTGTCCCTTCCTTTTCAACAAGGGTCACTTTGCTTCCGGCGTTTGCCGCGTCAAGAGCCGCCTGTATCCCGGCTATTCCCCCCCCTATGATGACTATCCTGTCAGACATGATTGACCTCCTTTTTCAAATGCTTTCATGTTGGAATCAACGGCCTTGGGGAATCTCTTGGCAATCGCTTCCTTCACTGCGTTGGGATTCAATACTTCTGAAACAGAGACAAGGGCACCAAGCATGACCATGTTAACCAGAAGCCTCTTCCCAAGGGAATGGGATATTTCCGTTGCCGGAACGGCTATGGCCCCCTTTGGCAGACCGGACAAAGATTTTTCAGCTATTAAAACAGCCCCTGCGTTTTTCATCCCTATCTCAAGGCCCTCCTGGGACATCACTATCAGGAAATCCGGCTTGGAGAAAAACGGGTAGTCAATGTCTTTTCCCGAAATGACGATGTCCGCCATAGACCAGCCGCCTGTTATGTAGGGGCTGTAGCTCTCTGTCATAACAGCGTCTTTTTTTTCGGATATTGCCGCCTCACCGAGAAGCTTGCCGACTGTTATGGCACCCTGGCCCCCCGAACCTATTATCCTTATGCAAATCCTTTCCATGTCATCGCCTCGCAAACAGGGACTTCTCCCGCTCATGATACGGAGGTTTTTCGGAATCGATGAAGTTCCCGACGATTATTTTCTCGCCGGAAAATGAAATCCCCACGCCACTCAAATCCGCATCGTCGTCCTCAACGCAATTCTTCCTGAAGTATTCCAGCATGCTCAGGGCGTCGGGGAAGTTATTGTTCCTCCCGAAGTTCGGCGGGCACGGAGAGATGACCTCAAGGAAATTGAACCCCTTCATCTCCATCATCCTCCCTATGGCCTTTGACAGCTGCCTCATGTGGAGCACCGTCCATCTTGAGACAAAGGAAGCGCCGAGTGATGAGACAACGTGGGGGATGTTGAACGGTTCCTCTATGTTCCCTTTTTTTGTGGTGGCAGTTACACGGCCCATAGGAGTTGTGGCGCTGAACTGCCCCCCCGTCATGCCGTAATTGAAATTGTTGACGCATATCACATTGAGGTCCATGTTCCTTCTGGCGGCATGTATCAAATGGTTGCCTCCTATGTTGAACAAATCCCCGTCGCCGGCTATTACGGAAACAAGGAGGTTGTCATTGGCGACTTTCATTCCCGTGGCAAAAGGCAGCGCCCTCCCGTGGGTTGTGTGGTAAGTATCCATGTTCAGATATCCAGGTATCCTTGAAGTGCATCCTATTCCTGAAACGCAGACATGCCTTTCCAAAGGAACGCCGGATTTAATCAATGCGTCTATGTAGCATCTCATGACGATTCCAAGTCCGCATCCAGGGCACCAGATATGAGGGAGCCTGTCTTCCCTGAGCATCGAATCTGTCGGATGCTTCATCTTCTCACAACCTCGCTGAGTATCTTCTCCGGCTCTATCAAAGACCCGGGGGCGTGGCTAAGGCCAACGACATCGCACTTGGCGAACTCTGTAACAGAATGGACAAGTTGGCCATAGTTTATTTCAGGCACTATTATTTTTTTT
>JACRMZ010000017.1:0-10638 GCA_016219455.1 Candidatus Aenigmatarchaeota archaeon | reverse complement strand
GGGAATGGCCAAACTGTTTTCAGCCTAAGATATCCGGCTTTTATCCCCCGTTTCCTCGCATCGTTTACCGCTTTCATTGCCGAGCGGGATGTTGCCCCATATGAGACAACGATTACATCGGCATCATTGACAAAACGCTCCTCAAAATCCCATATCTTTTTAGCGTTGTTCCTGACTTTTCCCAGCAGATGGGAAAGCATCCTTTCCCCAACGGCATGGTTTGTGGAAGGGTATCCTCTCTCATCATGGCACAGGCTGTCAACATTGACCCTGTGCCCGTCTCCAGCTATCGCCATTGCCGGCGAATCTTCGCTGTAGCTGAATGGCACGCCGCCTTTCACAAGCCTTTTCCTTTCTTCAATATCTACTTTTTCCGGGATCGTAACTTTTCCAGACATGTGCGCTATTATCTGGTCTGCCAGGAGGACAACGGGCTGCCTGTACTTCTCCGAGGCGTTGAATGCCTTCACTGTCAAATCAAACATTTCCTGCGGGCTGTTGGGGACATATGCTATCGCTTCATAATCCCCATGCGATCCCCACTTTGTTTGCATCACATCACCCTGGCCTATGAGTGTCGGGATTCCGGTGCTTGGGCCGGCACGCTGGACGTTGACTATCACGCACGGCGTTTCGGTTATCATCCCAAAACCAATATTCTCCATCATCAGCGAGAACCCGGGGCCGGAGGTCGCAGTCATGCTCTTCAGGCCGGCGCACGATGCACCCAGAATAGCGGCAATGCTTGCAATCTCATCTTCCATCTGGATATAATGGCCCCCAACCTCCGGAAGGCGCGAGCTTATTATTTCGGCTACCTCTGATGAAGGGGTTATCGGATATCCGGCATAAAACCTGCATCCTGCCGCGATGGCGCCCTCGACGCACGCATGGTTGCCCATCATGAATTTCTCGTTCATTGCTTCACCTCCTCGGTGAATATCGCAAAGTCGGGGCATATCCACTCGCACATGCTGCAGTTGACGCACGACTCCTCCATCCCCTCTTTTGTTTTCGGATACCTGTAACCGCTCTTGTTGGAATAAGCGGACATCTCAAGGACCCCGTTTGGGCAATTATTGATGCAAAGGCCGCATTCCTTGCACCTTTCAGTTATCACTATCACCCGCCCAAGTGTTCGGGAAACTGGGCTTATAGGAACACGCAAAAGAAGTGTAGCGGGACGAATATTAGCAGCCTTTCCATTGTCCACATATGTCACCAATGGTTAGCTTTTGGAACATTGTATATAATGAATCCTAACTGATTTCACGTATATTACTGGTTTTAGGGAGATATTTTATTACATATAGTAAAAGTCATTATTAAAAAAACGACACAATAATAAAAATGACAAGAAAAAAATGGAGTGGCAACTTCCACTTTGTTAATTTTTTATTTCTCTCTTCTTAAGGTATATAAGGTGTCTGCGTCAGTAAATTAATGAACTCACTGACGGAAGAGGGGTTCTTCAGGTGCCTTTTATGGTGATACTGAACAGGGTATGTTGGATGGCCGGAGGGCCTCAGGGTGGAGGCGTCAACGTATCCGCGGATCTTTTTGCCAAGGCATGCGTCGCCGGAGGCCTAAACGTCTTTGGCAACATCGAATACAACTCCAACATAAAGGGGGAGCATAGTTTCTACAGAGTCCGCGCATGGGACTCTAACATAAGGAGCCATGTCAACCTTGTAAACCTTCTTGTAGCGCTGGACAGCGAAACGATACACACACACGCCTATGAAATGGCCCCAGGCGGCGGGATAATATATGACGGCGAGGAAATCAACCTTGACATGAGCGACAAGGGCGTTGCAGGCGTAACGCAACGAACAGACATAAGGCTTTTTCCTCTTCCTCTTACCACGATTGTCAAAAGCCTTTACGGGCCCAACGAAAAGCCCAACATGATAATGAAAAACACTGTGATGGTCGGCGCGTCATTTGGTTTCCTTGAATACGACTTCTCACTTGTGGAGCGGACGATACGCCAGATGTTCAAGAACAAGAAGCCTACGGTAGCGGACTTCAATGTCAAAGCCGCGAGGGCAGGATACGACCACGCAAAGGAGAATTACGAGGGGATTTTCGAATGCAAGCTTCAGAGCGACCACTATTATGACCGCAAGAGCCCAGACGAACGCCACATGCTCATCCGCGGCAACGAAGCGCTTGCAATGGGCGCGGTGAAAGCCGGCCTGAAATACTATGCATATTACCCGATAACGCCTGCAACGCCGATAGCCCATTACCTCGAAGAGCACTCATCCGAATGCAATGTCCACGTCGAGCAGACAGAAGACGAGATTGCCTCAGTATGCTCAGTGATAGGTGCAGCTCACACCGGAGTGCGGGCAATGACGTCAACGTCTGGCCCGGGCTTCTGCCTTATGCTGGAAGGCCTCGGGTTCTCCTCGCTTACGGAAACCCCTATTGTAATCGGTTTGATACAAAGGCCCGGCCCGTCAACGGGTATGCCTACACGTCAAGACCAGAGCGACATCAGATTCGCGCTTCACGCAGGCCACGGGGAAAGCCCCAGGGTGATAATGATTCCAGGTGACGTTGACGAATGCTTCCAGATAGGCTTTGAATCGTTTAACATTGCAGAAAAGTTCCAAATGCCTGTCATCATTCTCTCAGACAAGCATCTCGGAGAGAGTTACATAACAAGCAAATGGTTCTCCGAAGAGAACATGGCAGTCGACAGGGGCCTTATCGCAACTGAAGAATACATTAAGAAGAAAGGCTCCTACAACAGGTACGAGATAACAGAGAGCGGGATTTCACCGCGAGCTATTCCAGGAACGCCATTGGGGATGTTCCGGACCACGGGGGATGAGCATACTGAATACGGGTCCATAAGCGAAGACGCGATGGAACGGATAAAGATGATGGACAAACGGTTCAGGAAAATGCACGAAGTGGAAAAATACTATCCGGAAGAAAAACGCATCAAGGTTTATGGCGATTTGCGCGCGGACGTCTCGATTATCGGGTGGGGCTCGACAAAGGGCGCCATACTTGATGCCATGGAAATGCTCAAAAACGACGGGGTCCATGCAAACTACCTTCAGATACTTTCCGCCTCGCCGTTCCCGTCAAGGAGCGTAAAGAAGTTCCTGGACAGCGCCAAAAAGCGCATTATAATAGAGAACAATTATAGTGCGCTGATGTCTGGGATAATAAGGGAGATGACAGGCGTTTTGATAGAGCACAAGATTGTAAAATACGATGGGAGGCCGTTCTCCTGCGATTCCATCGTTAATGGGATAAAAAAAGTCATCAAAGACTCTCCAAGGGAAGTTATCCTCGGGGAGCAAGGGTATGAGAGGGCGTTATGAGCGAAAAACCACTTACCCCGGCGGATTACCGGACCAACGTACACAACAACTGGTGCCCAGGCTGCGGGGACTTTGGAATCGTGGCAGCTATCCAAAAATCCCTTCTGGAAATGCAAGTGCGTCCGGAAAACGCGCTCCTTGTTTCAGGAATAGGGTGCTCTGGCAAGACACCGCATTACATCGGGACATATGGCATGCACACTATACACGGCCGTTCGTTGCCAATAGCTACCGGGGCGAAGATAGCGAACCACGAATTGACAGTCATCGATGTCAGTGGGGATGGGGATGGGCTGGCTATAGGAGCCGGGCACTTTGTGAACTTCGGAAGGAAGAACTCCGACATACTTTATATGATATACAACAACGGCGTTTACGCGCTGACAAAAGGGCAGGCTTCCCCCACAATGGACAAGGGGATGAAGACCAAATCCATGGAGGAGCCTTCCATAAAGGAGCCGATAAACCCGGCGTCAATGGCCATACAGTGCGGCTACACGTTTGTGGCCAGGGCATACTCCTATGACATAAACCACCTCTCAAGCCTGATAAAACAGGGAGTGCAGCACCGCGGCTCCGCGTTCATCGAGATAATGCAGGCATGCCCAACATACAACGACGTGAAAACAAAGGAATACTTTACGCCAATCCTCTACGACTTGCAAAAGGAAGGGTACGATGCTGTGGTCAAAAATCCGTCAGACGCCAACGAGGTCAGGGAAAAGAAGCTTGCCGCAATAACGAAGAGCTGGGAAACCGGTGCAAAGTACCCGATTGGCGTGTTTCTCAAGGTGGATTTCCAGACATACGAGGACTACCTCAAGGAGAAGATGCCGATGATGAAGGAGAAGCCGTTGGTAAAGCATGACATCTCCGGCATAAAAATCACGCACCTCATGGAAGAGCTGACTTTCTGACGGACGTAAAAAAGAACTTAAGCGTTAACTCCAATTATCTCCCATGAAACTCGGCGTTTTCGGCTCATACAGCGAAGACGGCATCGACTACGGGAAGATCGAGAGGCTTGCCCATCTCATAGGGCAGGAGAAGCCGTCCTCCATGAAAATGGAAGTTTACACCGGAGGGGCGCTGATACCAAACATTTTTGTGAAGTCGTTAAAATCCCAGTTCGACAGCATAAAATGCACAGCATGGCTTCCGAAAAGGGACACATGGAAAATCATACCAGAGATAAAGACTACCGTAAGGGAAATGAAAAGCGAACTTGGGTATAACAGGATTGAAACAAAGGGCGAAACATTCGTTGAGCGGGCGTTCTGGCTTGCTGCGCACGTTGACGTCGGGCTTGCGCTGCACGGCCACACAGGCACGCTTGTGGAAGCTTTGGTTAACTACAAGATTGCACGGGAATACGGAAAAGAGGGAAAAGTCGTTGTTTTTGATCCGTCAGACAAGGGGAGCGCCCCTGGCATACTGAAGCACATGGTTGGCTTGTTCAAGCCGAAGAAGCACAAGGGATATATTGAAGGGTGGCTTGACAAGAGGAAGGACGGCTGCCTTTACATAACAAGTGATCCTAAAATCGCGGCGAAGTTGATTTTCGGGACGGTTTAAAACACTCTCATCTTCTGCTTCATCGTCGCCTTTTTGTCCCTTCTGTCATCTATTTTTATCAGCGTGGAAATCCTCTTGACCCCGGTTTTTGCGAGGAGGTCGTGCGCTTCCTGTATCGCAGAAAAAATCTCATCAAGTTCGCCCTCGATGCACGTTCCCATCGGCGAATGGAACATCTTGAGACGTTTCTTCCTGAAAAGCGCTATAACCTTTTTAACATGCTTGCCAACGCTAACTCCCTTTCCAATCGGCGAAACGCTTACTTCAACTATTGCCATGAGGATTATTCAAAGTCCGGCAATTTAAGCGTTATTGCCTTCAGCTGCGATTTTGTCAATTATGGGAATGTCCATGATGATGCTCTTCCGGAACTTCCCCTGCCATGACGCGGTACCTGTCCCTTTCAAACCGTATCTTTGAGACGAATCTGAGGTTGTACATCCACAAGAAGGCGAAAAATACTAGCGCAATCCGGTAAATGTTGCCAGGCGCGCCTAGCGCCAGAAGATAAGGCCAGGCAAGCGCCACTATGCTGTACGCGGCGACTGCGAAAAACGCGTATATCGTGTAGAGCTTGTTTGTGAGGCGCTTTGCGTTTCGTTTCGCGTCGCGCTCAAGGGGCTTGTTTTTCATAAGCAACATTTAATACGGGCAATTAAATCTTTACGATTTCTCCGTTGTCTATTTTTGTAGTGCCAAACGGTATGATGGAAAACGCCAGGTATTTGCCAAATCTTTGGGAAAGGCACGAGGAGGTTATTTTACCTATTTCCATTCCGTTTGACGTCACTGATGGCGGCATTGCGCCGTATGCTATTGCAACGAGTTTCTTGACAGGCTTGCCGTAGGCGCGGACACGTGACATCACCTCCTGGCCCACAAAGCACCCCTTTGAATATGAAACGGCGTCGTTCCAGTTGACGTTCAGGAACATCTCATCGTCAAAGTCTTTTCCCTGGACGGAGATGCCGTTCTCAATTCTTATGCAATCATATGTTTCTTTCGCCATCTTCTTGAGCTTGGGGGCGCTTTTTGAAAGCACAAGGAAGCCGAATCTCTGGGATATTTTTATCTCGGTTGTTTCAAAATTCCCGATGACATGAAATGCTTTCAAGCTCGTCTTCTCAAGCGTGCACCGTGACAGCTTGGCGTACTTGTCGATGTGGGATAGGAACCTTCCCTCAAACCCGCTTTCAAACACGATGTACGCCTCCTTCTCAAAAATCTTCTGCTCGAAAATGACAATAAGCTTCCCGAACCTGTCAAGAAACGCGTTGGTACCCTTGTCCATGAAGTTCGACGTCGTGCCTTCAAGCAGCCTTTTCACTTCGCCTGAAACCCTGTAAACAATTTTCGATGTCTCGTAATAGCCGCCTTTGGACAGGACCTCGCTGTAATCATCGCTCATCTAAAATCCCTGAAGGGACAAAAAATCCTTCGCGCGCCGCAAAAGCTCTTTGCCGTTGTCAAAGGTGGCCTTTTTAACAGCATCATCATACGAAAGCCATACAAAACCCTTGTGCTCTACGCTTAGTTTAACTTCCTTTGTCGTCGCCTTTGCGACGAAGAACGTAACGTCTTTATGGTACATCTCCCCTCTCCTCCGGTAATTATAGCCATACACATGCCGGAAGCCCGGAAATATCTCTATGCTCCCTATGGCAGTCTCCTCCTTTACCTCCCTCCGGCACGTCTGCTCCTCTGTCTCGCTTCCTTCAATGTGACCCTTGGGAAAGTCCCAATGGCCCTCATTGTAGTGGAGCAATAGATACTCCCTTCTGACGCCGTCATAAAACAGCACAGCACCGGCGGATTTTTCGTATATCATACAGCCTTTTCACCTAGCTCTCCATAATTCTCCGTCAGTTTGAAAACGCTGGCGAAAAATTAAAGTCTTTTGTCATCGTCGCTCATCTTCTAAACCGCAAGGGGCAAGCCTACCGCCCGCCGCACCCAAGACTTTGTGAAATCTGTGGATGACTCACATCCGAGATGTGCGTCCAGTTCTGATGTGCGGCATGTCCCGTGCAGTTCCAAGTTCCTCCTGATATCCCCATCATAGCTTCCTGTCCTCGTCGCTAATCTTTTCTCCAAGATGTTTGTAGACACCCAGCTTCA
This sequence comes from Candidatus Aenigmatarchaeota archaeon, assembly GCA_016219455.1. Taxonomy (GTDB): domain Archaea; phylum Aenigmatarchaeota; class Aenigmatarchaeia; order PWEA01; family JACRMZ01; genus JACRMZ01. The sequence continues at coordinate 3,601 of JACRMZ010000017.1, read as the reverse complement.
GGACCTTCAACGACAGCAAAGCGCATTTTATCCTCGTGTGGCTTATCGGTATCTTCAGCATGTCAAGGATGTCTTGCTTTGACATCTTTTTTATATCGTCAAGCGTTTTTCCGTCAACAGTCTCCGTTAACATGCTTGCAGACGCTTGGGAAATAGCGCAGCCCTTCCCTGAGAACTTTATCTCCCTCACTTTGTTCCCGTCAAGTGTGATAAATATGTCCAAATCGTCGCCGCAAAGCGGGTTCGTATCATGGAAGTGGATATCGCACGGCTCAAGCTTGCCGAAGTTCACAGGGTGGCGATAATACTCAAGTATGATGTCGCTGTACATTGAGTCGGGCATGGCCTTTTCACCTACTGCACATAAAGTGTGCCTTGTTTGAAAACGCCAGCGAAAAGTCTTCTATGACCATAACCTAGAACTCTGGCTTGAAATATATATAGAAACTCTCTCAGAATGCCTCTTTTCGGTAATCTAACACAGTTTTCGCATATTTATACTTTTATTACTATAAAGTAGTATATTAAGGTGATGAAATGTTCGGCAAAGCTTACGAAAAGGAAGTTTCAAAGGGAGAAGTGGTATACAGATTTCCAGAAATAGGGGTAAATGAAATAAAATCAAAAGATGTGAAAAAATTCTTCAATGAAATAGCAGAAGACATCATAAAATACGAAAAGAAGACGCCAAAACAGAAAGCACTGCTAAAAAAAGATTATGGAATAAGCGAAAGCCTTATGGAAATAAGAAAAGACGCCTATCCAGTTCCAGAAAGCTTCCGGATGGAAGCGTATGATGACGCCGTAAAGAAGATTCTGGAAGAAGGGAAAAACAATGTTATATTTGACATTATGGGAAAACATCCGAGCAAAACAAAATATGTTGCTGGAGCCATGGGTTCAATAATTTCAACAGAATTTATTGTGGTAAGACTGATAGATGAATCTTTGGCTGGAATAAAGTATGATCCCATTCTTTCGGTTATTGGAGGCGGTCTTGGAATAGCCGGACTGTATGTCGGAAACCATCTAGGAAAATGGCTCCACAATAAAGCCGAGGAAAAGAGATCCGGCAAAATACAGGCACTGCACTGCCTAAAAATGGGGGATTAAAATGTTCGGTTTTGTGTTTGGTTCGAAAACAATGGAGAAAAGCGTTCCCGCACAGCGGTGCAGGGGAGAGGTCTGCGACTGCGCAACGCTCACGGTTGAAACAGAGTGATGATATGTTCGGCAAAAACTACAGGGAAGAGCCAAAAGACGGGGAAGTTCCAACATACCTAATAAATTTACCATTGGCGCCGAAACCAAGGATGTTTTGCAAACGCTGAAGGAAAGCAAGGAGAAGATTTATGGCGAAATGGAGGAAAGGATTGGCTCTGGAAAGTACAACGCTCTCGGCATTTTCACGGCCTTGGGGTCAATTGAAACCGGCATGATTGGCGGGGGATTAACGCTTTTGGACTACCAAAATTACAGTCCGGGTAACGCACTTACGGGGTTCGTTCTCCTTTCGAGCGGTTTCACGGTAGGTGTGATTGCCGGCATTTATGGCGGAGTTGTACTGGGACAAAAGCTCCATTCAAAGGCAGAGGAAAAACGAGAAAAGAAATTGAACGCGTTGCGAAGGCTAACGATTGGGTGATAAAAATGTTCGGGAAACTTTACGATAAAGCTGAAGAGGAAGGTGCATATGTTTACCGTCCAAACGACAATTTTGATGAAACCAATGCTAAGTCTGTGAAGAAGCTTCTTGAGCAGGTCGCAGACGACGCCGCTGGCCTCGAAAGGAGCTATGAAAAACTTGTGAAGAAACAGGAAAAACAGAGGAAAAACGCTTCTAAAACCGAGAACAAAATAAAGCGAAGCATAAAGAAGGCTTATGGCGAAAGCGAGCCTCTTGACGGGCAAATCAAGATTCCGGCGCATAAAGGATATACAATAAAATCGAAGAACGAGTACGCATACAAAATACTCGGTGAAAGCCTCGACAACATGCGCGACGAGAAATACTTTGAGTACAAGGGCTGGAAAAATATTCCCATTGGCATGGTAGGAGCTTATGGCAGCATTGTCTCCGCAATTCTCGCAAATTCATGGATACCTCTTGTGGGGCTGCCTGCGGCAGGGGCCACGGTGGGGGTCTTATACTACAAATCCAAAAAGAACGACGCAAGGAAAAAGATGTTCCGCGAACTAAAAGTGGTGAACGGATAAACTGTGTTAAATGAGATAAGAACAGCTTACTAACTAAACCACATTGAAGATCTTCTTGGCCCTTTCAAGGCTTTTTGCCAGCACGTCTATTTCGCGCTCAGTGTTGTAAATGTAGTAACTCGCGCGTGAAGCGCCGGGTATGCACAAGCGTTCCATGAGCGGCTGAGCGCAGTGATGGCCAGAACGGATCGCAATCCCGTCCTCATCCATCAGCGTGGCCATGTCATGAGCATGGATATCTGCAAGGTTGAACGAAATGACGCCGCCTTTTATTTTAGGGTCCCTCGGGCCGTAGATGTTCATGCCCTTTATGGAACCGAATTTATCCAACGAATATTTCACCAGTTGCTCCTCATGCTTCCTTACACTATCCATCCCTATTGATGAAAGGTAATCAACGGCTGCGCCAAGCCCTATTGCACCCTCGATGTTGGGCGTGCCTGGTTCGAACTTGACTGGCGGGTCTGTGTACCTCGTCTCATAGAGATGGACTTCCTTTATCATGTCGCTTCCAACAAGATACGGGTTCCACTGCTCCTGCAGTTCCTTCCTCATGAAAAGCACCCCTATCCCTGTGGGCCCTAGCATCTTGTATCCTGAGAATGCGAGGAAATCGCATCCGAGTTTCTTGACATCGACAGGCATGTGCGGAACTGACTGGGCGCCGTCAACGATGGTCAACGCCCCTGCATCGTGAGCGCGCTTTATCATCTCCCGCGCAGGGTTTATCGTCCCTAGCACGTTGGATGCAGCAGTAAACGTCAGAACGCGGCAAATCACATGTATTCCGCGGTGGACGTTTGCCCTCCCATTTCTGAGGTACTCATTAACCTTATCACGGACCTGAACAGGAATCTGGGGCATCGCGGCGTTGTCGAAATAAACCAGCTGTTTCCCATGCACTTTCCGCTCAAGGACTGGGAAATCCTTCCTTATTTTTTCGGCGTTAAGCATCAAACCAACTCAAGCGTCCATCTTCCTCGTCACAGCAGCAGCGATGCGCTCCCGCACTTCCTGCAAGGGAATCTTTTCTATGATAGGTATAAAAAAGCCCTCTATTATCAACCTCTCAGACTCCCTTCTGCTGAGCCCACGGGACATCAGGTAGAATATCTGCTCCTCATCTATCTTGCCTGTCGTCGAGCCGTGGGAGGCTTTCACGTCGTTGGCGTCGATTTCAAGGCTGGGAATCGAATTGGCAAGCGCGTTTTTCCCAATCATAAGCGAGTGTTCGCTAAGGTACGAATTAGTCTGCTGCGCGTTCTTCTCTATCTTTATCAGCCCCCGGTATATTGACGACGAGGTGTCTTTGAGAACGCCGCGGACGTTTATGTTGTTAGAGGTGTTTGGAACGCGGTGGTGAGCGTTAGTCATGACGTTTATG
>JACRMZ010000042.1 GCA_016219455.1 Candidatus Aenigmatarchaeota archaeon | reverse complement strand
TAAGGTCGATGCTGTCAGAGTATGAGGCAGCCGGAATAGATGTGTCTTCGATTAAGAATGATGTAGATTCTCTCGAAAAAAAGCTTTCTGAAGCGCGTTCGTTCATTTCTTCCGACCAGCTTAGCAGTCTTTCCCAAACTATCAGGGAAATAAAGGGCATGAAGTCCTCAATAGAGTCAGAAATTGAAAGCAAACGGCTTCTGAAATTCGCAACGGAGAACAAAGAAGCAATCGCAACCGGAGCTGCCGTGCTTGCGGGCGCAGTTTACCTCCTTACACAGATATTGCTCCCATACAGAAGATTTGCAAAAAGGCTCTCAGAGATGAGGAAAGCCGAAATAGTAAGCGTTGAATCGCGGAAAAAAACGGAGAAGCAATACTTCCGCAGGGAAATAGACGAGAACACTTTCAGGGAAATAATGATACATGAACAGGAAAAGATACTGAACACTCGTGCGGAAATAAAAAATGTGAGTTTGGAAATGAGGGACCTTGTGAAAAAGAAGCTCAACCCAATCGAGCTTGTGATATGGATAATCACACGGCCAGTTGCGTTTGCAAAATGGACATTGTCACTGTTCAAAAGGGGCAAAAAAAATGCTGGGAAAACTCCGGATAAAAAAACCGAAACTGTGAAACCGCAGAAGAAGAGCCTGCTTGATATTTTTAAACGGCCCTCAAAAACCGCACCTGCCACGCAGCATCCAAAGTCCAAAGAGCTTATCTATGACCCGTTGAAGAAAAATGCAGAAACCTTGACACTGACTCTCCTCGAGGTCATGATGAAGGCAAAAGAGCTTGAGGGCAAGGATGTCACAATAGAAGAGTGCACAATCATAGACAATGGAAACGGGAAATACATACTCAAAGACCTTAGCGGCACGCTGGAAGGCATTTCCAGGCAGGGGATGGCAGGCAGCGGAACGATAAAAGGCAAAGTAACCGTGGTAAAGGGGAAACCGCGCATAGAATTCTAAGCTTTTTAATTCCCATGGTAATTATTTACTATGCCTTATGTCGTTGAGCGTGTAAGCAGCGGCATTTCCGGCCTTGATGACAAGATAGGGGGCGGATTTGTCAGGGGTTCAAGCATACTTATAACCGGCAAAACAGGCACGGGAAAAACGGCGTTCTGCTCAACCTTCCTCTACGACGGGGCAAAGAGGGCAGAACCTGGATTGTACTTCACAACGGAAGAGAAGGAGGAGGACATACGGAATGACATATCAGCCATGTTTGGATGGGATATAACAGTATTCGAAAAAAAGAACATGATAAAGGTTGTTTCAGTCAAGCCAGTCTTCCCGGCAGACACAGCCAAAGACGACATAAACCGGCTGATTAAAGCGTATGTGATAAGCATCTCGCAGGAGATATCAGACGCTATAAAGGAAATAAAGGCAAAACGCGTTGTCGTCGATTCCGTTTCCCTCATAGAGATGTTCATAAAAGACAAGTATCTCTCAAGGGTGGCGATAATGTCCCTTTCAGAGAAGCTCAAGGACATGGGAGTTACTGCCATAATGACAAGCACAATCCCGGAAGACAGCCATGCCCTGACAAGCGGCGGCATTGTAGAATTCATCGTCGATGCTGTTGTGAAACTCGATTTTGTCCCAGTAGCAGAAGAATTCAAAAGGACCCTTACAGTCAGGAAAATGCGAAGAACCAACCACTCAACCCTTATCCATCCGTTTGCGATAACAAAGGACGGGATAAAGCTGATTGACATCGAGGAATAGCCGCCTAAAATGCTCCCAAACTCTATCTCTTTGTGACCTTATACGTAAGGGTTTTGAAGTCAACCGTTTTCCCGCCTGTCCCAAGAACTGAGACATTAACGCTTATCTCATCTCCAATCCTCTTGGAAACAGACGCCTCTGCCGAGAGCAGCGGGATGTTTGACTCCTTGGACTTTCCCGACGACTTGAGGAGCTCTATTCTCTCCCCTTTCTCAAGATATGTCATTGCCGCGGCACCTGTGGCTGCTTCAACAAGAGCCGCGTAATCCACAGGATATTCTGCAGAGTTCATGGCAAGCTTTGCCCTCCCCTTTATGAGGCCTCTGACCTCAATTCCATCCAAAGACCCAATATCCGAAAGAATCTCATGATCCGTGTATCTTTTCCCAAGGCCCCTTCCCATGAGTGATAATTAGGTAAAATTAGCTTAAATAAACCTATTAATGGTTAACTTTTGTTAATTTTTAGTTAACAGTAGGTAATATTTTACTTTTTCCTCTTTGGGTTTTTTATACATTCAAGTTTAACTCGAGGCATGGATATTGAAAATCTTCTCGCATCAAAAGGGAAGATTGTTGATAGGGAAATAGAAAAAATACTCCCAAAAAAATACGACTTGAATTTCCTCAAGAAACTTCTTGGAAAGCCCAGATATGCTTATTCGCCTAAGACCCTTACAAAGGCCCTTTCAACGCCCTCATGGGATTTCCTGTCACGGGGCGGCAAACGCTGGCGCCCATACCTTTTCCTCATAATATACGAAGCCCTTGGAAAACAGCAACGAGACGCTTTAAAGTACACATCAATACCTGAGCTGATACACAATGGCACGATAATAATAGATGACATTGAAGACAACTCCGAGATACGGCGGGGAAAACCATGCCTCCACAAGATTTTCGGGGAAGATATAGCCATAAATGTCGGAAACTTTTTGTACTTCCTGCCTATGCTTCACTTGAAAGATGCAGAACTCCCTCCAAGCAAAGCAAGAAGGGCGTACGAAGCGTACATTGAAGAGATGGTACAAATATCGATGGGCCAGGGTGTTGACATAGCGTGGCATCGTGGCCTTGAGCGCAGGGTTACTGAAGATGAATACCTTCAGATGTGCGCATTCAAGACAGGAACACTTTCCCGCCTCTCGGCAAGGCTGGCGGCAATACTTGCCGGTTCTTCTGTTAAAAAGGAGATGGCCATGGGTCACTTTGCCGAGGCAATAGGCGTTGCATTCCAGATACAAGACGATATTTTGAATCTCCGTCCAACGGAGAAATGGGGGAAGACTGCAGGTGATGATATCAGCGAAGGGAAGAGAACGCTAATAGTCATACACTTCCTCAAGAAAGCACGGCCCTCTGAGCGCAGGCGGCTTCTTAAAATATTAGATTCTCATACAAAAAACAAAACCAGCGTAAAGGCGGCAATAGCGCTCCTGGAAAAATATGGAAGCCTTGATTACGCAAAGGAGCGCGCCCGCAGCATTGTAAAAGACTCATGGAAGGATGTCGACTCTCTCCTGAAGGAATCCAAGGCCAAAAGGCAGCTCAAGGCCTTTGCTGACTTTTTGGTCGAACGGGATATCTAGACCGGATCTTCTTTAGAAGAAAACGGCTTATCAAAATCGATGAGATTATCATAAAAATCACGAAATAAAATTTGTGGGGGCCTTGCGGCCCATTGAATCACTTCTTTGTTGCCTTTGTCGAGTTTGTCTTTGCTGGTTGCTTTGGCGCAACGGTCTTCGGAGCGGACGCCTTTGCGGCCGGTTTAACGGTCTTTGTTGAATTTGTTACGGGTTTTGTGGCGTTCACAGAAGACGATTTGTATTCAACCTTCTGGGTTGGCAATTTCGAGTAAACAATCTCATCAAGAGCCTTCTTGTAGTCGGCTGTGTCTGCAGCTGTCGCCGCGTTTGCCAAATGTATGGATTTCAGCGTTCCATCAGTGTTCCTGTCCAAAAACATCGTGAGGAAATCTGTGTACTCCTCGATGTTGAACGTTGCGCTGTCATTGTCCACCGGAACGATGTCCTGGAGGAGCTTGAAAACGTTGTCAACAGCCTTAAGGTTCTGCAGCTTTTCCTGCGGTGTTTTTCCTGCGAGCTTGAACCATGCCTCCCCAGTCCAGTCAAATTTGGTGTCGCAATCGGAAGAATCTGAATCGCTTCCGGTGCAAGGATTAAGGTTTATTTCAGTGCTGTAGAAGAAGACTTTTCCAACTTCTTCCGATTTGTCCATCTTGCCATCCATATTCTTGTCGACGAGAACGCGGTAACCAAGCTGTTTTACATTGTCCGGGTCGTCTATGTCTATTTCAGCTATCAGCTTCCCGTTCTTGTCAAATATCTTGTATCCGTCCGCAAGGCTTCTCATGAACTTATCAAAGTAGTGCGCTTTCACTGTGTACAGCGTGTTGCCTTTAGCGTCTTTTACTTCCGATTTCTCGAAGGCTCCACCTAACATCCAGTCCCTTTTTGAAAGCGCGTAAGTCTGGTCCGGAACAGCGTTTTTGCCTGTGGAATCCAGCTTCACGGTGCTTATGTTCGTCCCTTCTCTCTGATTCCATGAAAGCCAGCCATCCCATGCCCTCTTGGAAACTGACTCTGTGACATTCTTGATATTTCCGTTATTATCCAAGAAACCAACTCTGACGGTATTATCGCTGCCTATGAGAGGTATTTTCTCCGGCATTATGACAGTAGGTTTCTGACCACTATAACCTATCAAAACTCCTGTCATATCAAAAACGCCCGTAAAGAATGGCCCCCAGCTTCCCCTCTCTACCTGCTCATTCCACCCACCTATGACGAACTTCTGTCCCATGGCGTCTTTGCCAGCATAATCTATCGCTGTCGCAGACATCTTTTCCCCCGTGCCGTGGTCCTCAAGCGACATTTCTCCTATCTGTTTTCCTGTAGCGGACACGACTGACTTGTAAGTGGTCGTTCCAAAAAAGAAACCTGAGCTTTCCTTGTTTATCTTCGTTGTGCCGCTTCCCTCGTAAATGCCAATGGTCGACACCCAATTGTCATTTATGTAACCGGCTGTTTCCTTCCCGTTCCAGTGCTGTGTGACATAGTAATCTATTTCCTTAAGCTCCGGGTTGTCCTTTGCCTGCGCCCAAAAGCCTTCAGCGTGCCTCATTGGAACAGCTGCCATAGCGCTTACTCCTATTAGCGCAGCCAGTCCCGCACCGGCAACAACCTTCTTTATCATCCCTTTCCTGAAATTCTGCACACAATCACCTCAAACCATTTTGCAATTATGACTTTTCTTTACTTTATAGTAGTTACTAGTATTTATGCTTGTTTACGAGAGCACATAAGCTACAGAGAGGAAATGGTGTTCATCCAGTCCCTCAAAAACTTCCCCTAGGTCATCTATGGCCCTCTTCAAGCTCCTGTGTGTTCTGTATTCTGATTTTATTTTCTCGACATGGTTCATAGCACTTTCTGGAGTCATTCCTTTCCTCAAAAGCTTTCTTTCAAGTTTACCGTCGCCCTTGTCAAGGTCGCTAGCCGCCTGAACTATGGCACTTTGCACGTTCATCGCTTCACCTGTCTTTTCATGCTCCCTCAATCCTTCCATCAGGCCGCGCCTTGTCTCGAAAACGTGTCTTTGTGCGTCATCAACATGGGCCTTCAGGAACTTATGGCCCCAGTTGAAAATCGACATATAAGATGCTTTACCCATCTCTGGGATCTCCCGTATAATCTCCCGGTACGATTTGGAAAGTGCGCGGTCAAGCTCCTCCTCAAAAAGATGGAAGAACAGCTCAGCGGAAAGGAATGATGCGCCGTCTTCGAAGTCAGCTGATCCCATCCTTTCATTATATGATTTGTTTTCTTCAATGAGCCTGATATACTCCATTTTGAAATCAGAGGCAACATCACCATCTGCGTTATCCACCAGTTCGTTTGAAACTATGCTTTTCATCTCCCCGGAACTTATCCTATGGACAACATTTCCACCAGGGGTCTTCACTGCAACAACCGGACCAACGGGCGATTTCCCCAGAATGCGTTCCCTCTCATAATTTGTTTTGACAACAAAATCCTCGTCGATAAGCTCCGCAGCCCGTTTGAAAGCATCGCAGTAAATCTTTTCCGACGGAACAATTGCAGATGGAAGAGAACTTGTCCTAAGGGAGTTGTATTCGTTTTCTATTGCCATCAAAACAGCAGTTTCACCATACTTTTCCTTCGCCTTTGATAT
>JACRMZ010000037.1 GCA_016219455.1 Candidatus Aenigmatarchaeota archaeon | reverse complement strand
GCGTTGCAAATGTCAAAGTCTACCGCCACAGCGGTGCCGTGTATCCCCAGCGCCTTGGGTGCGTGCACAGTCCCTCGGATCTTATGATTTCCGTGGTCTCCTGCCACTTGTCTGCTATTCATGAAGTTTTGGTCTATTCCCATTGGGTATAATTGAGGCGATAGATTAATAAACGTTTTAGGTTTTGGGCCAGATACGTTTGAAATCCCCCAATTAAGTGTCTTTTATGTCCTCTACCCACATCATGGCATAAACGGCGGCCCATTCTGCTAGCGTGAAGAAAAAGAATGGGAACATGATATTGACGTCATAGAGGAAGCCACCCATGAAGCCCCCCATTAATCTGGAGTACTGGTTGGCGGTGTTCCACACAGTGAGCATCCGGGCTCTTGAGTCTTCAGGAATTTGTAGTATGAAAAGGGCATATGATGCCTGCCCGTAGAACATCCCAAAGACAATGAGAAGCATCTGGTAGAAGAACGCGTCGTTGTAGTTCTTGGTGAAGAGAACGTACAATGATGGGACTATGGCGTTTAGCGCCACTGAACTCATCATCAACTTCTTCTTTCCTATTTTATCAGTTACAAGTGCCCCAGGTATCTTGAACATTATTGCCCCTGCGGTTTGGGCGCTGATTATTACCCCCCACTGCAGCGGCTGTATGCCTACCACTTCCTTTGCGAAAAGGAGGTAGAATGGAGACACGGCAGAATTGGCTATCGCTATCAGGCCCCACGCGGCGATGTTTGCCTTAATCGGTGTTGTAAGGTTCATTGACAACCCGCCCTTTCCAAACAGCGGCTTTTTTGCCATGGGAGTCATGGTCTCTTCCAGAGAGAGGTTATTGAGGAATGTGAAAATCCCTATTATCGCGCCAAGGAATCCCACAAGCCTGAAGCCGAAGTCGACGCCAAGGACGTTGAGAAGAACGCCGCCTATGAGAGGGGTAACGATGTTAGGAAGCATCTGTATGCTCTGGTAAATAGCTAGGTTTTTTGTGACGCCTTTTTTGCTGGATATGATGGCTTCTGCTGTCAATGCTTCCTGTGCAGGGCCTGCCAACCCTCCGAGAGCCCCGAAAGCGGTTGTTATGGCCAGCATTTTCCAGTCCCTTGCAAAAACAACGACAAAAGACATAAGGACGCCGATGAAGTTGAAAAACAGGACAAGATTGCGCTTGCCGACCCTGTCAGCGACAAACCCGCCGGCAAAGCTTATCATTGTCGATGCGACAGCAGCCACTGATGACAGCCCGCCGATCGCTAGCGCACTTGCGCCAAGCCCCCTTATGAACAGTGGGGAATATGCCGAAAGAAGGCCGTTGGTAAACCCTCCAAGAAGAGCGTTCCTCTTCATGACAGCAAAATTGTTCTCAGCAGCCCTACTTACCATAAAATAGCTATGATTTTGGGTAAATAAAAGAAAAAAATATTACAAAAGGTAAAAATATACGGCAGGGGCTTTGAGCCCCATGCAAAATTAAGCTTTCCTTCTTTTCGCCTTTGCCTCTGTCAGAGCCGTGGCTACAAATGACTTTTCAGCCCTTTCAAATCCATTGGTTGTCACATATGCAAAGTCTATTTCATCCGCGGTGAGCGCAGTGAAGGATTTTCCACTCTTCGTGGCCTCTTCGGCTTTGAAGTCCTCTATCATTGCAAGAGCTTCAAACGCAAGGTCTTCTGCATCTTTTTTAGCAATGCCTTTCTTGTAGTTTGCGTCAAAGTGCTCATCAATCTTTTCAGAGTAGACGCCTATCGCCTTTGCAAGGTATTCGCCGTTGCCTTCTATCCCTTTCAATGTGCTTTCGAAAAGGCGCGGTTCCTCGTCATACCCGCCAACAAGCATCTTTACCCCGAAAGGCTTGACGCCTGAAGTCGATGCGTAATGGCGCATGACATTGGACAGATCTTCCGCAATCTTCTCCACGCTGGGCTCCTCACCGAACTTAAGAATGTGGTTTTGGACGCTGTATCTTGCATTCTTCACAAGTGCCACACCATCTGCCATGACACCGGAGTATCCGATGCACATAGTATCGCTTATCTCATACACCTTTTCAACAGTGTCGATTTCATGTATCTTGCTGCGTTTCTGCTTAAGGCCGGCTATGATTACGCCGTCTTCATATTTTATCCCAAAGCAGCTTTGCCCACTGTTGGCTTTCCTTTCTGCCTCTGCAGCCAGAACCTCGAACATGTTAGGCTGTCCGCCAACGGGCGCTGGGGTCTGCTTGTCGTCTCCCATAATTTCACCTCAGAGAAGCCTCTTTGTCTTGAACTCCTCTATCTCTTCTTGAGTGAGTTCCTTTATGCCGCCTTTTGCTGTTATCGTATATGCGTGGGTTTTCCCGCCGCTTCCAAGGTCCCTCTTTTTGGAGGCCTCTATGCCGCGCACGGCCTTGGTAACAAGAGCGTCCATGTCAGGCTTGTAGCCGTTGTCTATTTCAGCGTACAAGTCTTGGATCACGCCTTCGGCCAGTTGCCCGCCGGAAGCCGCCTGCCTTCTTGAGCATGTCGGCTGTCACGCTTGCTGCGGTGTCAGTTGTCATGTCGTGGCCGTTTTCAAGCCTGTAAATGTTGTTCTCAAGCTCGAGGAAATCCATCACAGATTGTATCGGCGATACGGCTCCTGCGCCGCCGATAACAAAGTTCTTCCCTATCTGGCGGATTTTCTTGTAGCTTAGGTCAGATACTGAGTATCCCGCGCTGACCTTTGTGTCAGAGGCAATGACTCCCATGTTGCCATGAGCTTCGCTGACTATCGTTGTGCCAGTCTTAAGACCGTATTCATCTTCAGTTTTCTTAAGTCCCGCGTATACCCTTTCAATCATTTCTTTCCTGGGTTTCTCCAGCATGTCTTCCATCATTTATCCCCCCTTCGTGTTACTCATTATTTTAACCAAAAAGGCATATATACCTATCGTTGATTAACGAAAGGTTAACTACCCAACATCAGAATCCATCTGATTGTTATTTCTGCGCTTTGCGTCGGGTTTTACTGCCCTTATGGCATCATCGAAATACCTTTTCTCTATTATTAACTCGTCTGCCCGCTTCTCGGACTCCTTATCACCCCATTTCTTGACGAAGTCTCTCATGGCCATTTTTGATGCCTCTTCGCAGATGAGTTCTATCTCAGCTCCAGTAAGGCCTTCGACATTCGTATAGTCCTTAAGGTTGATGTCTGGCGCCATCGGCTTGTCTTTTGTATGGATCTTGTAGATTTCCAAACGGTCGTTCTCGCTTGGTTCCCCAATGTGGATCTTCTTGTCAAATCTGCCAGGCCGGAGCAATGCCTTGTCTATCATTTCCGGCTTGTTGGTAGCCGCAAGGATTACGACATCGTTGAGCCCCTCGACTCCGTCAATCTCTGCAAGGAACTGTCCGACGACATTTTTGCTGACTCCCGTATTGTCGTTATACATTCCGCGCTCCGGAGCGATTGTCTCAAGTTCGTCAAAGAACAATATGCACGGTGAGTACATCCTTGCCTTCTTGAATACTTTCTGGATGTTCTTTTCGCTTTCCCCAACGTACTTGTTCATTATGTCCGCTCCTGTCACGGATATGAAATTCACATCGCTTTTGTTCGCTATAGCCTTTGCCAGGAGAGTTTTGCCGCATCCAGGCGGGCCTTCGAGCAATATGCCTTTCTGCTGCCTCTTGGACGCTTTCTTCATGAGATTCTTGTGGTTCAAAGGCCATTCGACTGCTTCCAGAAGCTCCTGCTTGGCTTCTGATAAACCCCCTACATCTTCCCATTTTACGTTGGGAACTTCAATGTAAAGCTCTCTCAGGCCGGAAGGAGTTATTTCGCTGTATGCCTCCATGAACTCTTTCATCGATATCTTCTTGCCATCAAGTATCCCAGATCCATTCTCAAGAATGTCGTTTGCGTATCTCTTGAGGACCTTCATTGCAGCCTCCTTGCAGAGGCCGTGTATGTCAGCGCCTGAATAGCCGTGTGTTATCTTTGAAAGGTCTTCAAGATTCACGTCTTTGTCCAGGGGCATCGCCTTTGTCTGAATATCAAAGATTTCCTTCCTTCCCTGTGTGTTTGGTATAGGAATTTCAATTTCCCTGTCGAATCTTCCTGGCCTTCTCAATGCCTCATCAAGCGCATCGGGCCTGTTTGTAGCCCCAATGACGACGACATCGCCGCGCCCCTTCAACCCATCCATTGCCGTGAGGAGTTGCGAGACTACTCTCTTCTCGACTTCCTGGTTGCCGCCCATCTCGTCCCTCTTTGGGGCCATGGCGTCTATCTCATCGATGAAGAGGATGCACGGGGCTTTCTTCTGGGCCTCTTCGAAAAGGCTCCTTACTTTCTCTTCTGAAGAGCCATAGAGCGAGCCGTGGACAGCCGCGCCGCTGAAGTAAATGAAGTTTGCGTCAGTTTCATTGGCGACTGCCTTTCCCATCAGTGTCTTGCCGCATCCAGGCGGACCGTATAAAATGACTCCCTTTGGCGCTTTTATCCCCAGCTTTTCAAATGCCTCTGGCGACTTGAGAGGAAGCTCTATCATCTCGCGT
>JACRMZ010000036.1 GCA_016219455.1 Candidatus Aenigmatarchaeota archaeon | reverse complement strand
TCCTATCAATTGTGTGTCTCCGACACGCCCGGGGAGCATTATCCCAATGCCGCCTGTGGATGTGCCGGCGCAAAGAACGCCAGAATCATCCAAGGCAACGCATCCTACAGTTGAAAAGTATCGCTCTTTGCGCAGTTCATGAAGCTTAGCCAACGTCTGCATGAAATCCTTTCCCTTTAAGGAATGCTTAAGCTTCGTCCAATATGCATAGTTCTCCATTGTGCCCAGCTTGCCAACGGAAAGCCCGCTCTTCAGGGCAAACTTTGTGGCGTGCGTTCCGGATAGCATAACATGGTCCGTGAGCTCCATCACCTTCCTTGCAGCCATTATAGGGTTCCTTACTTCCTCTATGCCAGCCACCGCTCCGCATTTCATACCGGAAGTCATTATGCTCGCATCCATCCGTATCTTCCCGTCAAGCTGGTAATAAGATCCTTTGCCTGCATCGAAAATGCCGGAGTCCTCCATGGAGCTTATTGCTTTAGTGACTGCGTCAACGGAGTTTTTGGCAAGGCATTTCTTCCCAACGGCAAGGGCTTTCTCCAGAGCCTTCTCTCCCTTCTTCCCATAGCCGCCGCTTCCTGCTCCGCCATGAAGTATTATCGATGCCATTAATATCCAAGAAAAACAACAGATTTAACGCTTTCAATCCATTGGAGACTGTGGATTACGTATCTCACCCATTGATAAAAGAGGGTTCTGTTGAGAGAAGGCTGTACCAGGAAACCATTCTCGCGTCTGCTGTCAAGGACAACACACTTGTCGTCCTTCCCACAGGGATAGGGAAGACCATCATAGCCGTTCTGGCTGCCGCACATTTTCTCGACAAGCAAGGAGGAAAGTTCCTAATAATGGCGCCGACAAAACCCTTAGTTGAACAGCACAGGAACTCCTTTTCAAAGTTCCTTGAAATAGGCTCTGGCGACCTCAAAGTCTTCACAGGAAAATCAAATCCGGAAAAACGCGAGAAAGAGTATTCGGAAGCGGTGGGGGTGTTCGCAACGCCCCAGGTCATACAGAATGATGTTATTTCCGGAAAGATAGACCTTTCCAAGTTCTCGCTACTCATAGTTGATGAATGCCACCGCGCAGTCAAGGACTACCCGTATCCATTCATCGCCGAAATGTTTGTGAAGCGGTCAAGCGGCAAAATACTTGGTCTCACTGCATCGCCTGGAGGCACAAGGGAAAAGATAAACGAGATATGCAAAAACCTTTTCGTCAAGAATGTTGAGATACGGACAGAAAAGGACAGCGACGTGTCCCCATACATACAGAAAGTAAACATTGAATGGAGGACGGCTTCCTTGCCGAAAGAATTCAAAGAAACGCTTTCCGTTTTAGGGGACGTTTACCGCGAGCGCCTTCAGGCGCTAAAGGCCATTGGCGCTATCAATTCTGTGGGTGTCAGGAGGAAGGACCTTCTCCTGCTTCAGGGGCAACTGTCTGCAAAAATAAAGGACAACGACCCGCTGGTGTTCCAGGGCATATCGCTTGTCGCCGAAGCGCTGAAGATAGAGCACGGCATAATGCTCCTGGAGACTCAGGGTTCAAAATCCCTTCTGGAATACATGAAGCGCCTGAGGGAGCAATTGGAGCAGGGAAAGAGCAAGGCCGTGAAGCGGCTGATGTCCGATGCCCGCGTGACTGCAATATTCAACAAAGTGCATACGATGGTGCAGAACGGCATGGAGCATCCAAAGATAGGGATACTTAACAAAGTCCTCGATGAGCAGTTTTTGATAAACCCAAACTCGAAGGTCATTGTTTTCTCGCAATACCGTGATTCTGTCTCAGAACTTGTAAAGATAATCGCTGCTGAAGGCCGCCGCCCCGTGGCGTTCGTCGGGCAAAAGGATGGGCTGACTCAAAAGGAGCAGATGGAAATAATAAGGAAGTTCTCTGGCAATGAATACAACTGCCTTGTATGCACATCAATCGGCGAGGAGGGACTCGATATCCCGGCAGTCGACCTTGTAGTCTTCTATGAACCTGTGTCAAGCGAGATACGGTCGATACAGAGGCGCGGACGGACGGGAAGGCAGTCTGCCGGGCATGTCATAATACTCATGGCGTCGGGAACGCGCGATGAAGCCTACTATTGGATTTCGCGGAATCACGAAAAGAAGATGAAGGAAACACTGAAAAGCTTCTCTTCAGGCCAAATGGGACTTAGGGACTTTTAAACCAGTTAAAACATTACTTTTTATGGGGTCAAACTTTTCATCCATTGGATTTAGGCATCTAAATCCATTTGCGTTCACAGTGTTAGCAAATAATGTAAAAGAACGAGCAGGCGGTGTAAAATTTGGCGATGGCTTTCTGTCTCATAACCTTAAAATAAATGATGGTATTGAATGCATCGCTGTATCAAAAAACGATAAAATATTTTGTTTCAAAGCATTTTTCCGCGGCTCTTCTTTCATAACACTTAAACTTTTTGGAATTGTTGAAAACAAAAATTGCCCATTCGATAATATGTTGTTGGGTCATGTAGATGACGAGAAATTGATTCCTCCAAACACAAAGACTTGGCAAGTACATTTTATGTTTCCACAGGAACATTTGCGTCCGATTCAGGAGAACCTATAAATGAACCAGAAGCGACATTTGGAGGCAAAGTTATAGACACACGTGTAATAAAAAACAGTCAGACGGGAATGAATATACGATGGATTAAGGTCGAGAATTTTATAGGGACTATAGAGATTGTTACTGAAGAAAAACTTTTCGGGAAAAAACCTGCTATAAATGGATATGTTAGTGGACAATATCGGTTAATTGGGTCAGTTGACTTCTAGTATGAGAATTCTATTTCCCGGGTCTCATGGTCTTTCCCATTGATGCGCTTCTTGATTATCATCTTGTCCAGTTTGTCCTTGTAATAAAAGGTCACTTCTCTTTCTATCTTTGACCCGAAAACAACATCCCTAACATCCATCCTGAAAGAAATGGCGTCATCCTTCTGTGAGCCTTTTATCTTGTCTTCCTTTATTGCCTGGAGCCATGCCCTTGGGTCATGCTCTATGAACATCATCTGGATTACTCCAGTTTTGACCATTCTCTCAATATCTGCCTCGTCATGGCTCTTCAGCTTCTTCCCTCCAAGATATTCATCAAGTGAGACTGGATACCCGTCCTCGAGAGAAACTTCCCCAACATATTCCTGCTGAAGCACGGGTGACATCTGCTTTTTCACCAGCTTGCCAGGGGAATATTCAAGCTTCATATAGGTTGCTTCGCTCTCCTTCGGATAGAATTGATTGTCATGATAAACGCCCTTGAATGACTTCTTTTCCAAATCCTTGAGAACCGAATCAACATCAAACTTTTCCATTTCAATCACCTATGATGAAATACTCAATAACGCTTTTAAGCATATCGCCGATTTAAGCATTACAGGACATTCTGATTGGTGCAAAGCGTCCTTGAAATGGGAAAGATAACAATCGTTGCAGACACACGCGAATTCCAATCAAACGTCGTCAAGGAACTTGCCAGGAAGGACTGCATCGTGACTTCGAAGCAGCTCCACGTTGCCGATTACATCTGCTCTGAGCGCGTTGGCATCGAGCGCAAGTCCGTTAGCGATTTCCTCCAAAGCATCGTTGATCAGCGGCTGTTTGAACAGGCCAAGGCACTAAAAGAGGCTTACCCCAACTGCGCCATGATTATCGAGGGAAACATAGAAGACCTTTACTCGACTCGGAACATACATCCAAACGCAATAAACGGCGCACTCTCAAGCCTTGCAATTGATTACAGGATGCCTTTCATCTGGTCCATGGCGGAAAGCCACACAGCATCGCTTTTGTACACAATCGCCAAGAGGGAGCAGATGGCT
>JACRMZ010000031.1 GCA_016219455.1 Candidatus Aenigmatarchaeota archaeon | reverse complement strand
CGCGCTCCCTGCGGTCAAGATGCATTGAGTGCAGCAGCGTCGGCAGACCGGCGAAATGGTCGGCGTGCCAATGCGTTATGAATATTTTTGATACTTTCATGAAGCTTTTTTTCGCCAGAACGAACTGCCTCTGCGCTCCTTCGCCGCAGTCAAAAAGAACGCTGTCCCCTTCGTACTCCAAAAGGACGGAAGGGTGAGAGCGGTCCTTCGTGGGTATCGAAGACCCCGTCCCCAGGAAAGTGATGTCCATGCGGATCATTTCTTCGCTGCGCTTAAATCAACGGAAAAGCTTGCGTACAACCCAAATGCCATGCTTGCAATCTGCCCAAGCAATATCGCTGCTCCCAGCATCGACGACGGAAACGCCTCCTCTCCTGAAACCAGATGGACGTAAACGGACGCGACAAGGCCCCACAGAAACGTCATCATCCAGCCTTCCTTCGATGTCCTGTTTTTCAGCGTCATGAAAACCATCAGAAAAACCAACGGATAGAAGAACAGCGTTATCGTAAAGGAGTTTATCACGCCTGAGAACGGGAAACCGGCTTCGCTGCTCACCACATGATATGCGTTATGGATAAGCTGGAAAGCGATTGAAACATAACCGGAATACAGAAGCCGCTTTTCGCTGCCCACAATATTACTATTTTCCGGCTATTAAAAAGCCCGCTTCATCGCGACTTCGTTCCGCCGGAAGCCGTTTTTTTCGTAGAACGCAACATTGGCCTCAGAGCAATCAAGGACCACCTTGTAGCACCCCTCATCCTTTGCTTTTTCGAGGGCCTTTTGGACAAGAGCGCTTCCCACACCAATGCCTTCATGCCCCTTCCTTGTGGAAACATCTTCTATGTGGCCAGCCTTGGCGCCGTTCCTCAGGAACTTCTGTTCGACAAGAAGCGTTATGGCCCCTATTATTTCGCCGCCTTGCTCTGCGACAAAAATATGCGTTCCCTGGTATTTTATTTTCCTAAGAGTTTCCTTCGCGCGCCTCATATCCCCCTTCAGTTCCCCTACTTCCCTGAGGTTCTCAAGTGACTCGAAAAACCCGCGCGAAAAGTCGCTTTCCTGAATCTCGCGGACTGTAAAGCCCATGCATATCTTTGGTGGGAAAAGGAGAAAAGCTCTTTACGCAATCTTCCCTGAAAGAAGCTGTAAAATGAGATATGCGTTGAACGCCATTATGATGGCTGAGAACAGGACAGCCACTCCAGATGTTATCCTCCTGTTCGAAAGTTCCCCCATTATCTTCCTGTCAGATGTGAAGATGAGGAGCGGGATTAGCGGGAGCGGGAGAAGCAGGCTAAGGACTGCCTGGCTATAGACAAGGACCTTTAGCGGCTCTATCCCCAGCAATATAGCAATCGTGAGCGGTATCACATTTATCACCCTTGTTATCACCCTCCTTACCCACATCGGGACCTTGAAGTCAGTCAGCCCGTCCATGACTGCCTGCCCGGACAGCGCCCCGGTTATCGATGACGAGATGCCTGCGGCAAGAAGGGCTATTGCAAAAATAAGCGAGGCAAAGTTCCCAAAGAGCGGGGAAAGTGTTACGTAAGCGCCTTCAAGCGTCGCCACCTTGTCCCCAAGGCCGTAGAAGGCAGCAGCGGACATTATCAGCATCGCGGCATTTATCAGCGCAGCTATCCCCAGTGACAGGACATCTTCAGTCATGTGATAAAACAGGGTTTTTTCGTCGTTCTTGAAATCGATGTTGTGGGACTTGTTCTTTATCAGCCACGAATGGACGAAAATCGCGTGCGGCATTACAGTCGCGCCTATTATCCCCACGGCGACAAGGGCGCTTTCGGCAGTGAGCTTCACAATAATGGAGCCTTTTATGATAGACAGCATGTCGGGCTTTGACACAATGACCTCGTAGAGGAATGCCAACCCTATGATTGCAACAAAAACGACAAATGCCATCTCGAGGTAGCGAAGCCGCTTCTGGGTGAAGATAAGTATGAACAGGACGTCTATAACGGCTATGAAAGTCCCCCAGAGCATCGGTATGCCAAAAAGAAGCTTAAGCGCTACGACTATCCCCAGGAACTCTGCAAGGTCCGTTGCAAGTATTACGAATTCTGAGAGGAACCAATAAACCAGGACAGCGTACTTGTTTTTCAGCTTTAGCCGCATCAACTCCGGCAGCGAATAACCTGCCAACCCCAGTTTTCCTGACAGATACTGGAAAAGCATAGCCATGCCGCTGGCCATCCAAATGACCCAAAGCAGGTCATAATTGAAGTTCGCCCCGCCTGAAATGTTTGTTCCCCAGTTGCCGGGGTCCATGTACGCCACGCTTACTATGAGGCCAGAACCGAAAAACATCCAGAACCTCCTGTCTGAAAGTGTCCTGAATATGCTGTAGTGTTTCCCGCTCAAGCCGCGTTGGTCCATAATAATCCTCTGACGCCAAAGGCTTTTAACAAGGATTCTACTTTATTTTCCCCGACTGCCAGTCCTTTATGATCTTCCTTGCGGCCCTGTCAATATCAGGAAACCCGCCTTTCTTCATCATCTTCCCCTTTATCGCCACGTCCTCTATTGTCTTTTCCTTGTCATCGCTGGCCTCAACGCCATAGTATCTTTCTATCTTCCCGGGGAACATCCTCATCAGCTCCATGCATACCATATCAGGCGCCTTGGACTTTGTGAAATCCACCGTGCCTATGATTGTCTGCTTCACCCTGTCTTTGTCGCCCATCGGGATGACGCCAGGCGTGTCGAGAATTGTTATTCTGTTGTCCATGCGTATTTTCTGCGAGCCTCTCGTATGGCCGCTTAGGATGCTTGTGCTTGCAGCGCTCCTTCCGCTGAGTGCGTTGATCAAGCTCGATTTTCCCACATTGGGATAGCCTAAAACGCCGACAATCAACGGTTCCCTTACAATGCCTTTCCTTTTTGCCTCCATCAGTATAGTCTCCCTCAATATAGTTGTCCCAAGCCTTTCTTTCGCTGAAACAAAGACGCACGGATGGAGTTTTCTTTTCCATTTCTCAGCGCTTTCCTTCTTGACTAAATCTGACTTCGTCACGACGTATATGAGGACCTTGCCTTCTTCGCGGACCTTCTCCTCTATCTCCTCGTGACGAGTCTCCTCTACAAGCCTTGCATCAAGAAGAAGGAGCAGTATGTCAGCCTCATGTATCGTGTCATTCACGATTTTCCAGAAATTGGGCATAGACATTTTTTAATTCTGGAGCTTAAATTGTCGGCATTTCTGATATCACAGCGTTTTGATTAAGCTTTTCCACGGCTAGCTGGAATCATTTTCCGCTAACGATTTGGGGCTTTTTTTCGCTAACGTTTTTTTATCAACCTTTTGGCACTTTGAGAGGAACCGAAACCGACGCACACCAAGTGTGCGTCATGCCCATGGAGACTTTGGGCAAAAGGTTATTTTGATTAAACTTTTCCATGGACTTTGAAATTCCCTTAGGGCGATTTCGGGCCTATTTGGAAAAGTTTATGGAGCCGAGGCGGAGAGTTGAACTCCGTTATGCCGGTATCCGCTTTTTCATCGCCCGCTTGGCTAAACATACCTGCAGCCGGCCACATGGCCGTTCTGTCACCTCGGCGCACATTAAACGTTCGTTAAAAACTATTTAAAACTGGGAAAGAAGTCCAGAAGAATGGCATACCGGATTATCCCCATCAAAAGCGTGAAAATACACGAAAGGACGACTCCAAAGCTCAAAACGCTCACTAAAAGAATCAAAAAAGACGGCTATGTCATACCTGTTGTTGTCGATAAACGGCACAAAATACTCCTTGACGGGCATCATCGATATGCGGCACTGAAAAAACTCGGATACAAAAAAATCCCTGCATACCTTGTGGATTACAGCAATGTCAAAGTCGTCACAAGGAGGAAAAACGTGGAGATAACCAGGGAAAAAAATGCCACAAGCTGACTATCATGACTTCGCAGGACCATGTGATGGCAAGGGTGTTCTACAGGAAACATGGCTACAAAATCGAGTCGCGCCACCCTAAAGACAGGAACAGGCTGATGTGGTACACATTATTCAAGTTTTTAACGTAGCGAGCAGTTCGCACTTCCTGCACTTTGTTCCGGCAGTCGCTTCACCGCATTCGCACCTGTTTATTTCCTTCACAACTGAAGAGCGAAGCATCCCAAGAAGCGAATCGTAGGCGTGCATTGCTGAGAATTTGATTCCTGGATACTTTTCCTCCATCTTGTTGAGAAAATCGCGGACATGAAAGCGCAGTGAGTTGTTTGCATAGGGGCACTCTGTCTCGTGGACATCGAGTCCTTTCAGGACTGCGTACAGCCCGACGTCATGTTCAGGCAGGTAACGAAGCGGCTTGATTCGCTGGACAAAAAGCTCGTTTTTCTGCGCTATCGCACCAAGACGCGAGGCCTTGTTCATGTCCAAGCGGAAGTAGTTCATGAAGGCGCTCTGCAGTTCGTCATCCATGTTGTGCCCTGTGGCAAGCTTCGTTGCGCCAAGCTCCCTGGACTTTGAATTCAGCAAATCGCGGCGGAACACGCCGCAATATGTGCAGGGGAACTTCTTTTCCTCCATTATCTCATCCATCGTCTTGTGGACAGTCTCCTTGAAGCGAGCGATGTGCAAAGTCACGCCAAGGGAACTGCAGAGCTTTTCCGCTATTTCAAGGCTTTCGTTCCTATAGCCTTCTATTCCTTCATCTATGAGAAGCGCAAAAAGCTCCGTGTCCCTCCAGTCCTTGAGGACGTTGTGGAGAATCGTCAACGCCACAGAGGAATCCTTTCCTCCGGAAAGCGCGACACAGACACGGTCACCGGGTTCTATAAGGCGCTCCTCGCGGATTGTCTTCTTCACGCGCGCTTCAAACGTCTGAATAAAATGCTCGTCGCAAAGCGCACGGCCTTCATAGCGCTTGTATGTTACTGCAGGGTTGGTACAATCCGAGCATTTCATGTCCCGTATTACTATTGTAAGGTATTTAAGGCGGTTATTCGATTACTAAGATGAGATACGATGGGTGGTGTAACTTCTCTCAGAAAGGGCGCTAGCTTTTGGTACGTTCCAGTGTTCCTGTTTGTTTCACTTGCATTCGTATGGATGTTCGCAAGGGCGTATCCTGTCACATCTTCCAATATCTCCCTCAATGCCACCAATGTCAACAGATGGATGAACACCGATGTCTTAGCAAACGCCACATGGAACGAGACGATAAACGTTTCCTGGGTCCAGTATAATGCCACAAACGCCACTTTCTACAATCTGACTTACATTTGCATTACCGGCTGCTCTAACCCGACTGGCAACAACAGCACCGCTTTTGCAATACGCGTCAACGACTTCTCCCTTGGTGCGCATTCTGTCACAATTTATGTGAACTCAAGCAACACGACAGGCAACCTTTCAACTACTGCAAACACTTCAGCGGCAACATTCTACGTCTGGGGATGGGCAAACCTGACTAAGTTGAACGTAATCAACGGGCCGGACAGCTTCTCGAACACTTTACTATGCAACATCACTGACGCCAACACAAGCGTTCCGATAGCCGACTACCCTGTCTCTTTTGCAGTCAACGGCACGACGATATCAACAAACTACACGAACACAACGGGATGGGCCAACATCACCTATAATTACACTTCCCAATCGACGTTCAACTTCACCTGTTCCATAACGGACAACGACACGCTTTATTACAATGACACCGCTTTCAATTTCCTTTCCCAGACTGTAAGCAGGGGGTTCACCTCAAAAACGCTGGAAAACATAGGGTTCAACAGGACTGGCACCAATGTCAAAGTCATTTCAATACCAGTCCAGAACTACGGCTCGCAGGCGATAACGCTTAACACCCTTCTCAATTCAACATTCCTCAACTACACGGGCAATGCGTTGCTATACATGAGCTACGCAACAAATACGACTAACTCGACGCTTGTCGTACCTGCAAACAGCATTTCAAACCTTACAATAAACGTCACTGTAGACACAATGAACACGACAAACCAGCAGGGCATATATCGTGGTTGGATATTCCTCAATTCCACTTCCCCAACGCCATACACAGGCATTAACGTCACCGCTGAGATCAACCTTACAGACAGCATAATCGTTGATCTTTCCTGTTCGGGATGCGGCATCTTCGCAGAGGATGGCGACAAACGGATGGAAAATCTTTCAAAGAATGAGAACAGCACTGTTAAGTTCCGTGCATACCTTGCAAACGGCACGCAAATCGGCGCTGACAATGACATAAACAACATAAAGCTCAACATGACGTCATTCTTCCTTGTCGAGAACTCAAGCCAGTACCGTGTTCCGACATCCGGGTCGCTGC
>JACRMZ010000030.1 GCA_016219455.1 Candidatus Aenigmatarchaeota archaeon | reverse complement strand
ATGAGCCACCCAAGGATAGCTCCCTTGTTGTAGTATGAAACTGCCGAGTTTATCGATTCCTCGTTCGGCCTGTAGAACTTTATCCACGTGTCGAAACTTGACTCTTCGGCGCTTTGGGCGTTGCGCCCTGGTGTGGCAAGAAGCCGCCCGATGTCTTCCGAAAGTTCAATGAGGTATTCTTCCGCTGAAATGATACCGGCTCTTCTCAGGATAAGATTGTCATAGTAGCTTGTTATTCCCTCGGAAATCCAAAGGGATGTTGTATAGTTTTCCCTTGAATAGTCAAACGGGCCAAGAGGGCGGGGCCGAAGCCTTTTGACGTTCCATAGGTGGAAGAATTCGTGAGAGAACAGTCCAAGGGTATTTTTGTAGTCGACGTCGTTTTTCATGGACAGGACAGGGGCTATGCAAAGAGTAGAGTTGAGATGCTCCAGCCCGCCATACTCGGAGTCGCCGCCAAAGTGGCATATGAAAACATACCTTTCGTATGGCATCTCCTTAAATACGGTGAATGAGGCGTTGACAATTTTCTTCAAGTCGTTGACAAACCGCTTCTCATCAAACTTCCCATGCGAATATATCGCGACTTCATGCACCTTCCCGCGGGCGATGAATTTATGGACGCTGTGGTTTCCAATCTCAATCGGAGAGTCCACTAGAACATCATAGTTCTTTGCGTATAGTTTTCCTGAGCGCTTGGGCAGCCAGGTTGATATAGTCTTCCATACTTTTGGGGAATTTATCTTCACAGTTATTTCTTCGGTTTCCATGCCTTCTGCAAACATGAAAACACTTGCCCCGTTTATGGTTGCGTGGTCAGAGCCTATGTAGCTGGAGTTTGTCGTGTGCTCATGCGCATAGACGTCGTATTCCACACGGACGCGCTTATTTGCATCGTAAATTTTCCAGGAGTTCTTGGAGATTTTCTGCGCAACCAGCGCTTTTCCGCCCTCTGATGCTCTCAGTGACTTCACATTTTTTGAAAACTCGCGAATAAGATATGAGCCCGGCGTCCAGACAGGCATTGAGACGTTAATAGAGCCGCTAACTGCAAAATCCATTGAGACGTGGAAATAGTGCGAGTTTTTGTCTATTGAAAGAGAGTATGATATCATGTCAGTTCCCGGTTATTTTTTCATCCGGCCGTCTGTATTTGACAGGAAGCCGTAAGAAGAATGTCGTGCCCTTACCGTATTTGCTTTCAAACCATATTTTGCCGCTAAAAAGCTCCACAATCTCCTTGACTATGGACAGGCCAAGGCCTGTGCCTCCGACCTTCCTTGAGAACGACGAGTCGACTTCATAAAATCTCGTGAAAATCTTGTTGAAATGCTCTTCTGGTATCCCGACTCCCGTGTCAGAAACAGAGAACATAATGTCCGTGCCGTCGGCCTTTGCCGACACCAGTATGCTTCCGTGTTCAGTGTACTTCACGGCGTTGTCAACAAGATTTAGGACTATCTGTATCAGGCGCTCCTTGTCTGATTCGATGAAAATGCTCCTGTCAATTTGGAACTCGAGTGAGAGGCCCTTGGCTTCTGCCCGTTGCCTTATGTTTTCATCGGCAATTTTCAATATTTCAGAGAAGTCAATGCGCTCTATGTTGAGATTCATTGTGCCAAGGTCTATCCTTGATAAATCGAGGATCTGTGAGACAAGCCTGTTGAGCCTCTCAGTCTCCCGTATGGTTATCCCGAGGTATTTTTCGCGCGTTTTGGGGTCAGAGAAGACTTTCTCGTTTTTCAGCAGCTCTGAGAAGCCATGGATTGCCGCAAGCGGGGTTTTCAGCTCGTGCGCCACCATGGAAACGAACTCGTCTTTTTTCTTGCTTACTTTTTTGAACTCCTCGTAGCTTTCTTCCATCATTTCCTTGTACCCGAACAGCTGGGAATATGAACTGTTAAGGTCATCAATCTTCTTCTTCAGCTCAGTTGCCATGCCGGAATCGTCTTTTGCAACAATAATGGTGCATTGCTCGCCTTGCATGTCTGTTATGCGCTTTGCCCAAAAGACAGTTGGAATCTGGCCTGACACGGACTTTATCGTTCCCGGGACGCTTCCATGGCTAGCCTTTCCCATGTCTATGTCAGCGACGGCATTGAGGTGCATCCCCGAAATGTCGTCCTTTGCGAGGCCAAGCGCTTTTCTTGCCGAGTCATTTGATTTTATTATTGTGTTCTCTGAATCAACAACTAGGATCATGTCAGGTATGGAGTCCAGGATGCTTTCCACATACTCGCCAAAGCGTGAAGCCCTTTTCGACCTATCAGCCGATTTAATGGAATCCAATGATAATATGCCAGAGAGGTTCGATGAGGCTATCCTCGGAGAAATCGCCAAGGTCATAGGCATCCAGCCGGCTTTCGGAATACTGATGAAGGCATACGAGGACCTTACGCCGGAGCAGAAAAAGTCGGCCCAGCCGGAGTTCCTGAGGATAATGTCCGCTTTGAAAAGGCTGGATGTCAGGCAAAGGTAATCATTTGAGCGCCTTGGAGACTCGTTTCAGAAAGTCCTCGTTGTCAAACGGCTTCAGCACATAGTCAGACACTGTGAGCTTCTTTATCTCATCCTTCCGGATATCGGAGAACGTCGTCACAGTAAGGAACATAACTTTAATGTCCCGTGTCTTAGGGTTGGAGCGTATCTTCTCGACTGTCTCTTTGCCAGTCATCCCAGGCATCATCATGTCCATAATGACCAGGTCCGGTTTTTCTTTCCGGAGCTTTTCTATGCAGTCGTTGCCGTCAACTGCAGTAGTCACAGAGTAGCCAGAGGTCTCCATGATTGCCCGTATCAACTCACGCATGCTCTCTTCATCATCAACGACCATTATTTTTTTCATTCAATCACCCAGTGTGGCAATCTTGCCCTCGAACAAGAACGTCACCTTCCCCTCCTTCATTAACTCTATCCTTTTCAGTATGTCAATCTTCTGCCATTCTGCCACGGATATCACATTGTAGCCGCCTTCACTCACCTTTATGGAGACTTGGTCGTATTTTTCCGTCATCAAAACCCGCCCTTTTTCGCGGCGCGCTCCACGTCGTCCCTTGACCATCCTTTCTCGATAAGCATCCTTTTGCACTCTTCGATTTTAGCGTCCTTCATCAGCATATAGCTTGTTATCCATGCCACAAGCCTTTCATTTGCCGTTTCTTCGATGGTGACTTTCATCGTCTTTTTTTCGATGGCCTTTCCTTCAGCAATAGACCGCAGTTCCTCTTCAGTCATCTTGTGGAATTCCGGTTTCTTTACAGTAACGCCGCCTTCCAGCGTTACGCCTGCCATCTCCTCTTCAGGGGAAACCCTCAATCCAATGAACTTCTTGATGAGGGAATACACAGCAAACGACGACACCCCAACCCACAGCAGATTGAGCAGAACACCGATTATCTGTACCTGAAGCTGCGCAAACATCCCGCCTGTAATTAGGGGTATCGGAACATTTTTGTAGAATTCTGCAGCAATGCCTGCATCCCCGAATAACGCTACGCTGATTATTCCAAACATCCCGCCAAAGAGGTGGACAGGCACAGCGCCGACTGCATCATCTATCTTAAGTTTCAGAAGAAGCTCGTATGCGATGTTATGGATTATTCCGGCAAAAATACCTATCAGCAGCGCGCCAATTGGTGCCACCATATGAGAGTTGGCAGTTATTGCAACAAGGCCTGTTATGGTGCCGCCAATTATTTTGTTGCCGATATAGCGCTTTCCCTGAAGATGCTTTGCGTGCAGGAACGCTGCAACGGACGCGGCAGATGCTGCAAGGTTCGTGTTGAATATGACGCGCCCGGCAAAATCCCCAGCCACAAGGGTGCTGCCGCCGTTGAAGCCGAACCATCCAAACCACAGCACCAGCGTTCCAAGAACCACGAGCGCTCCTGATGTAGGATAGCTTGGAGGGTCCCTTGGCTTGCCGTCGATTCCAAATCTTCCAAGGCGCGGGCCGATGAGTATCGCTCCCACGAGGGAAGCGACTCCACCTGTCATGTGAACGACGCTTGAGCCTGCAAAGTCAATGTAGCCCATCGAAGTCAGCAATGTTCCCTGGCTAAGGATCCCGTTTCCCCATGCCCAGTGGCCGAAAACCGGGTAAATCAGCGCGCCCATCAGAATTGAAAATACATAGTATGCGAAAAATCCAGTCCTTCCGGCAATGGCCCCGGAGACTATTGTTGCAGCCGTCCCTGCGAAAGCCAACTGAAACATGAAGTACGTCCATCCACCCACAGCATGCGTTCCGTAGCCAAGCCCGTTAAGCAAGAGGAACGACGACCCGAACAGGCCGCTTGATGTCAATCCAAATTGTATGCCAAAACCAATGAAGAAATATGCTATTGACACAAGTGTCCAGTCTATGAGGTTCTTGAACGCAACAACGTAAACGTTGGACTCAGGGACAGAGCCTGACTCAAGCATCGCAAAACCTGCCTGCATCGAGAAAATCAGGCAGAAGGAAATCAAAACCCAGAGATGGTTTGTTGCGTTGAACTCCTGGGCAAGTGCTGTCGAGGACATCCCAAGCGCCAAAATGACTGATGTCAGCACGAGAAAGGTTTTGCTTTCCATGTCTGGGTTGCTTTCGCCATTGATTACCAATTCAACATGATTGTCATTTGGTGATACCTGCTGACGCACACTTTGTGTGTCTTCACAAGTGTTAGCATGATGTTGAGTCTTTTCTTTAGAAAAATAAAAGGCTGCTTTCCGCCATGTCCTGAAAGGACAGAAGCGCGTTTCCGCAGAAAAGGGCAGATGGTGCGGGGGGCCGGATTCGAACCGACGGATGCACTAAGCAACTAGGTTTCCCAAGCGTTAGGATTTGTTCCTGAGCAAAACCGTACCTAAGCTCGGCCATACCTTCAACCGAGGTACTCTAGCCCCTTTGGCCACTTGGGTACCCCCGCTTTTCAAAAGACTGATGGACAATATTATATTTAAATGGCTGGCTTGCAATACTGCGAGTTTTCATTAAGCCTGAAAAAATAGCAACCACGGCCCGGTTGCCCGGGCACATGGCAAACCGCACAAACGTGCAGCAACTCTTTTTATGCCAAAGCGAGCTCTACGAACTCCTTGGTCAAAGTGGACTTTCCGACCTTGTCCAAAGCGCTTTTTGCCCGTTTGAACTTCTCTATGAGAGCCTTCTCCACGACCTCTGCGATCTCGGAGTCTCCCGCTACTCTCTCTATTCCAGCCTTCTTGACAATCCTTATCAAGGGGGCTTCAGGTAGTTCTGCCATTTCAATCTCCTCCGTTTTACGGAAAGCGACCAGTTTTCAGTATCCGCAATTTAGGGTCGCGGTGTCTGGCGCTTTCCTTCGATTTTCAGCATTCTCCCAGGCAATAGAAGCCTTTTTACAAGGGCTGTAAATCTATGCCTCTGAGGGCCGAATATCTATAAACTAAGGCCTTCTCTTAAATATATACTTTTGGCCGTTTTTCGGGCTTTTTAGGGGTGAATTTAAATACTTTGCTATAACACTGGAATTTACAAGATTTGAAAGGGTTCTGGAAAGTCAAAATTGGCTTATTTTACAAAATAAAGCGTGTTTCCGGAATCTTTTTATTAACGAGTGAAAAAGTGATATTATGGTTGACATAACTGATGATGAGAGGAAGATAGTCGATGCGATGAAGTCCTTGGGGACTTTTGAGGAGGCAAAAGCAAAGGACGCTGAGCAGATATGCGCTGCAAGCCCGTTGCCAAAGGGAAAGGTTTCGAGCCTCCTCATAAACCTTGCGAACAAGAAAGTCGTGAAACGTGTTGCTCGCCATAAGTCTGCAGGATACTATCTCATGATGAAGGACGTCTAGAGCAAGGCATTTTATCATTTTATAATAGCTCGGCCATTTCTATAAAGTGAGAGCACTACCCCTATTTTTATTCATTCTGCTTTTCACTTCCCTTTCTTTTGTTGCCGAAGCACAGGAGACGCGCGGGCTTGCATCAACTCCTACTGTAACCGTGACAAGTGGCCAGGGTTCAGCAGACGCTGAGCTGGCTGCGTGCAAAGACAAATGCAAATCCGAAATCCAAGGAGACACAAAACTGTATGAAGAGTGCCTTAACTCCAATTGCAAAATAACTCCTGTGGGGGTTGATTCAGTTGTAGGTGTGACAACGCCTGCGAATCCTCCATCAGGAATATTTGGCATAATCTCAGGGATATTTGGCAACATTCTGGGTGGGAAGACAACCACAACAACGTTGAATGATGGAAAAACTTTGGCAAATTGCACAGATTCAGACGGCGGAATGGACAAGTACACTCCAGGAACAGCGAGGGACGGGAGAGATGTCAAGCAAGACCACTGCGAGGGCGTGGGCGGTTCGCAGAAAAACTTGGTGGAGGCCTATTGTAGCCATGACGGCAAAGCAACTTATGTAACAATCCACTGCTCCGGTTCATGCTATAATGGGAAATGCAATGATGCAACCGATGAAGAAAACGACGCCGGCGATAACGCCTCGAACGTCACATGCACAGATTCCGATGGGAGTGATAGGTACACACGAGGTTCGGCGACAAACGGTCAGAAAAGGTTAAACGACGTTTGCAGGTCAAATAACGACGGAACCCGCTATGTCGATGAGGCTTACTGTTGGCGGGGAGTTCCGCTCTACACACCATACATATGTTCTGCAGGATGCCTTGACGGCGCCTGCAACAGGCCATCAAATGGCCAGCAGGAACCCGATGAAAACGATACATGCACAGATTCAGACGGCGGAATGGACAAGTACACTCCAGGAACAGCGAGGGACGGGAGAGATGTCAAGCAAGATTTCTGTGAGTTTGGGGGCGGACAAAACCGCAACCTAAACGAGGCTTACTGCAGCCATGATGGCAAGGCAACTTATGTAACAATCCGCTGCTCTGGCGCTTGCTATAACGGAAAATGTTCTGACAAAAAAGACACTGATAGCGATTCCAGCGAGCAGGAAAGCGAAAAATGCTCTGACAGCGATGGTGATGACAAATACACAAAGGGGGTTGCGAAGGATGCGAAGAATACATTAAATGATGCTTGCTCGGGTTATGGTAACACAAGTTCCGTGAGGGAATCAATATGTTCCCAGGGAAAGGCCGTCTATGTTTTAATTCCTTGCCATGCGCAATGTTACAATGGAGTGTGCGCGCGGCCGAAGGGAAGCGAAGAAGGCGATGTGCCGTCATCAGAGAAAACATGCACCGATTCCGATGGGAGCGACAGGTACACCGGCGGCTCTGCAACAAACGGGCAGACGACATTGAGGGATGTATGCAGGCCAAATAACGACGGAACCCGCTATGTCGATGAGGCTATCTGCTCGCAGGGAACTCCACGCTACATACAAATGACGTGTTCTGCAGGATGCCTTGACGGTGCCTGCAACAGGCCATCAAATGGCCATGAGCCGGACGAGAACACAAATAGCAAGGGTGGCGGCATATTCGAGTGGCTGAAATCGCTCTTTGGGATGGCAGGAAAAGAGACGACAACAACGACAACCCAAAGAGAAGGAAAGTTTCCATCTCCCGAAATCGAAATCACGACAACCACGTTTGTGCCAACTACAACGTCTCTGAGGTTCCCATCGGTGACAACGACACTGACCCTGCGCGCTCCTTCCAACACCTCTACGACAACGCTTCCCATGCAGACCACCACGACTTTGCCTAAGCCCACGATATCCAATGCTTCAAACACCGCCTGCTCTTCCACAGACGGAAACAACAAGGAGATAAAAGGAACGTCAAAAGGCAAGCTTTTCGGCGACACCACTGACGATGAAGGCAACGAGAAAACGTTCAACGATTATGGAGTGTTCACTGACAGGTGCGTTGGCGGAAGGATACAGGAGTTCTACTGTTCTGATGGGCTAGTTGACTTTTATTACGACGTAAAAATATTTTTCCGCCAGCGCTTTTCCGCAGAAAATGGCTGAATGGTGCCCCCGCTGGGATTCGAACCCAGGTTCCAAGGTCCGCAACCTCATGTCCTATCTTCCCGACCTTTTTTCCATAGACGCTTTCAAACTGCGGAGCTTTAAGCTCCGTAGGTGAAAGGGTCTCCAGGCTAGACTACAGGGGCCACCTGAAAGACGCACACCGTGTGTACGTCATGTTCTATGTTATTATCATTGATGCTTTAAATCCGTCCCGTTTCCCCACTGAATGGAAGTCCAAGAAACACTCTGAAACATTTATATTCAAGCTCATCCAAAATTAGTTTTGGCGCTTATGGTTCAAAGAGTTTCATGGAGTCTCGTTTTCGCTATTTTAGCAGTGTCTATTGTAGCATCCTCGTTCGGGCAGGCCGCTTTGATAACCGTCTGCTCAGCTGGCTGCAACGCGACGACTGTGCAAGGCGGCATAAATGCTTCTTCAAGCGGCGATGAGGTAAGGATAATCGACTCGAGGGAGTATAACGAGAGCGTTGTTGTGAACGTGACTGTATCTTTGACATCGAACTCAAGCACAAAACCCGTAATAACGGCCGCTTTCTCCCTGCCGACAGTAAACATCACATCAGACAACGTCACCGTCCGTAACCTGACGATAAAGTACAACGGCACATCATCCGGTCTGCAGGCAGTCAACGCTTTTGGAAGGGCAAACTTGGTCATAGCCAACAACACAATCTTATCCCTTGGGACATTATCAGACTACGGGGTATTTTTCAACGGCACGAACAGCAGCATAATAGCAAACAACACGATATCAACAGCGATTGGCAACCTCAACTACGGGATTTACGTCCAGTCCAGCACGGCCGACAACATAAGCTCCAATACAATAAGCGCGAATGGGACGACCAACGGGAACCGTGGCGTGTATCTGGATACGACAACATCAAGCAGGGTAACGTCAAACACAATAGTCACAAACGGCACAGCGGCTAACTACGGGATTTATGTCTTTACCGGAAGCGCTAACACGATAGTTTTGAACAACATAACCTCCAGAGGGACTGCAACTGGAAACCACGGGATTTTCCTTT
>JACRMZ010000029.1:7140-8326 GCA_016219455.1 Candidatus Aenigmatarchaeota archaeon | reverse complement strand
TTCTTTCCGAACTCGACTTTCTCCGTACCCTTCCCGTCTGCAAACGTGAACTTTGAGCACGAGCCTGAAGTCCCCATCCCGCCGCACAACGACTTGCAGGAACGTGTGTCAAGTTTAGAAACGCCGGATATGTTGACTGGGCCTTCGGCAACTTTCCCAGCGTAAAACCCCAGCAGGCCAAAGTCCAGCTCAGTGGGATTTTGTATGCCCATCCTCACAGTCAGTTTTGCAGGCTCGTCAGGCGACCATGGGCTCTTGCCGGTTATGGCGCTTGCCAAAGCAGAAAAGGCGCTCTCCTTGTTTGTCTTCAGCCCATCAATGGAATTGGCATGGATTGCCGCATTGCTTTCTGCGAAGGAAACTTGCGTCCCTTTTTCGGGGATATCGAATATTTCATAAGGTATGCAGGAAAATGACGGCGTGGCGCCCATGCGTTCATAGGATGACCGTATGCTCTCCTGTTTTTTTATGAACTCCTCAGGAAGATTGTAACGCGAGACGCTGTCTGCATCATAGCCCATTGGGTTGAGAGTCGTCATGATTTTTACCCTTGCGCTTAGGCCACGGAGGAAACTCTCTCCTGCGTCGCCAATCGTGTTGTAGTTTACGCCTGACACATGCGCCCACTTGACATCAACAAGTTTTTTCGCGTCCGTGGCCTCGCCTGTTGCGACAAGTATCCTGTAAGCCATTGCCAACGCCCCGTCGCCACGCAACGCCTTTTCCTCGCTTTGTGTCAGCTCCATAAATCACTCTATGTAATCAGACAGCCTGATCTTCATCTTCATTTTAGGCCTGTCAAAGAATTTCTTGTCGGCTCCCCATGGTATCGTAAGGTCAAAGCCGACTTTGGCAGTTTGTTTGGAACCAAAATCCGATGACGGGTCAAGCGAAGAGCCCTTGTCCTTGAAGACGACTATCCCTGTGTCACCCTGGAACCTTGTCGCCATCGCCCACTCTATCTCTTCCGGCATGTGGACATCAACATCGTCATCAACAATAAAAACGTGCTTCATTGATTTGTGCCCTTTGAAGGCAGCATTTATCGCGTTTTTCCCATCATCAGGGCCGCGCTTTCTTATGCTCACTGCCGCATGCAGCCATGAGCTCCCGCCCGGCGTCACGTAAACGTCGCGGACATCGCAAACCCTGGAGACTTCCCTGTATATCGATGGTTCCCGGGGCA